>JAWOCW010000292.1:0-21430 GCA_046483615.1 Desulfosudaceae bacterium | reverse complement strand
CTGATCACAAAAGAGCGGGCCACCAAAAGCCGGGAGCTGATCAAGCGCACTTTCCAGATATTAAAAGAAAAAACCAACCGCTTTCCCGACACGGCTTTAAATTGCGTGCTTAACATCGGCAAAAACGTCTACCGGACCGAAGACACGGACCTGATCAACTATTTTATAGACGCGGTGATTGACCTGGGCTTTCATCCTCCCCAGATAGAGGGCGTGGATAATGACTGGAAGATTAAGGCCAACCAGGCTCATCTGCAGAATATCAGGACCTGGCTGACGCTGATAGAATTGAATCCCAAGAAATCCACCCGGCTGCTTTCGGCCCTGATCATTCACCTTTCAGTCAGCGGGGTCCTTATCCGGGATACCGACCTTTTCCCCAGGGACATTACCACCCTGCTGAACAGCCAGATAGCGCCGGTTTACAACCTGGTCAAACAACTGACGCGATTAATCCCGGTTTTCTTTAATGATATCGGCGCCGAAGGAGAGTTGCGCGATATTTCCACGGAAATCGACGAGTTGTGTCACCGCAAAGATCCCCTGGTGCATTTTCTAAGAAAGCAGGGGCACGTGGAAGGCAGCAACCGGCTTATCGCCTTTATGGAGGCGGCCATTTATTTCTGGCTGACCCGTGAAAAACCGGTTATCAAGCCTTATCTGCCCCCGGAAATGTATGCTCAGATAGACGAAAACAGTGAATACGTAAACGGCCTGCACGCTGTTTTCAAATATTTCGTCCAGGATGGTATCAAACTGCCCCGGGGTTTGCTGTCCACCGACAGTGAACGGGTCGAGGAACTGTGCCAACAGGTTCCCGAGGTAGCCGAGCATGACAAAAAGCGCGCCGCCCTGGCCGTGGCTTACTACAAATTGCTGGATCAGAAGTACAATATCGGGTTTACGGAGATCGACCACTATATCGCCCAGCTTGACACCAGCTGGTTTCCGGATATCACTATTCTGAAACAGGCCCTGGCCGAGGACGACCCCCGCAAAAAAACGGCCCGGCTGCTTGATTATTTAAAATCTCTCAAAAAGCTGATCCTGTCGGACAAACAATTTGAAGTACAGCAGAATATTTATGAAAAACGACATATTACCGTTGACATTCCCTCCATGTACGGCAGCTACCGGGAGACCAAATTCGACGCCCTGGGACTGTCCTTCCGCCTGGAAGCGCTGGTTAACGTGCTCTTCGAAGAAATCATCGACAATATCGATTTAAGCCTCATCACCAAGACCACTTTTTTTGAAATTTACAGCCGCCTGAAACTGCTGGTCCGGGCCCTGGCCCTGGACGGTTTCTCCACCAAGGAGATTACCAGTCAGCTGGACCTGTTTTCGCACGCCCTTAAAACCCGGGGTTTTTCTTTTACCCAGTTTATTGATATCTTTAAAAAGATCGCCACGGCCGTGAAAAATATCATCAATGACCATTTTCACAATCCCCATGGCAAGAATATTTCCAGAATTATTCCCTCTCTTCCTCCGGAAAGTTTTCTGGATAAATATCTGCCTGATAGTGAGGTCAACGGCCAGGCCGGCCGCCTGGACCGGGATAAAATGGTTCATCGGGTTTCGGAGATCTTTTTCCGGGAAAAAATCGCCCTTTCCCTGGGCCTGGCTCAGCTGGATCTTTTTTTGAGCCGCATTCTGAACGTTCTTTTTCACCAGTTGAGCCGTTTGCCCAAAGACCGCCTGGAGCGGCTTTTAAATTATGATCCGGCCCGGATCATCGCCCGCATCGACGAAAAAGAAAGCAAAAACTACGGCATCATCTACCTGGGCAACAAGGGCTTTAATCTGATCAGCCTCAAGGGTTGCGGCTGCCACATTCCGCCGGGTTTCATCATCACCACCGAAGTGTTTAAATGCCGGGAGATTATCGACAACTATCAGCCGGCTGAAGATATTTTCAGGCAGGCGCTGGTGGAGAATCTTGAGCGACTGGAGCAGGAAACCGGCAAATCGTTTGGAAAGCCGGACAACCCCCTGCTCTTGTCGGTTCGAAGCGGCGCCTCTATTTCTCAGCCGGGCATGATGGACACGGCCTTAAACGTCGGCATCAACGAGGAAATCACCCGGGGTCTGGCCGAAAAATATCACAATCCCTGGTTTGCCTGGGACAATTACCGCCGCTTTCTGCAATGCTACGGCATGGCCTTTGGTTTGAGTCGGGACGACTTTGACGCCATCATGTCCGGTTACAAGACGAAGTGGAACGTGCCGCTGAAAAAAGAATTTTCCGGAGATCAGATGGAGCGCATCGCGATCGCCTATAAACAAGAGATTGAAGAGGCGGGCATCAAGGTCGTGGACGATCCCTTTGAACAATTGTATGTCACCATTAAAAACGTGTTTGACTCCTGGCATTCCCAGAAAGCCCAGACTTATCGAAAAATCGTGGGCATCTCTGATGACTGGGGCACGGCGGTGACTGTCCAGTCCATGGTTTACGGCAATATTTCCGACCGCTCCGGCAGTGGGGTGTTTTTCACGCACAGCCCGAGATTGTCCGGAGAAGCCGTCCAGCTGTGGGGGGATTTTACCATCGGCAATCAGGGGGAAGACGTGGTGGCCGGACTGGTGACCACCCTGCCCATTTCGCTGGTGCAGAAAAAGGTGGAACAGCGCAAGACCGATATCACCCTGGAGACCCATTTCCCGGATATATACAACGCCCTCAAGCGACAGGTGGAAAAACTGATCTACGAACAGGGCTGGAATCCCCAGGAAATCGAGTTTACTTTTGAAAGTCCGGACGAAAAGGATATTTATCTGCTCCAGGCCCGGGACATGACCATCCGGGAGCGGAAAAGCATCACCATTTTTGATCCGGAAGACGTGCTGGAAAGGGACAAGTTCCTGGGCCAGGGTATCGGGGTCAGCGGCGGCGCCATGAGCGGCCGGATCGTATTTTCTCTGGAAGAAATCGATCAATGGGCGCGGGTGGAGCCCGATACCCATCTTGTCCTGGTCCGGCGCGACACCGTTCCGGATGATATCCGTGAAATTTCCGGTGCCGACGGCCTGCTGACCGCCCGCGGCGGTTTGTCTTCCCATGCCGCGGTGCTGGCTCACAGCCTGGGAAAAACCTGCGTGGTGGGATGCGGCAACCTGATCTGCCAGGAAACTGAAAAAACCTGCCGGTTCAATAACGTTCAACTGATATCCGGGGATTATATCAGTATCGACGGCTCGGAAGGCACCGTTTACCAGGGAGCTTTAAAAACAAAAAGGATCGAAGCGGCCTTTTAACAAGGCGAAAAAAGAAGGAGGCAAGAGAACCATGGAGGCTCAAAATTCTCTGAGACTTGGCATTAATGGCCTGGGAAGAATCGGCAAGCTGACTTTATGGCATCATATCGGCCGTAAATTTTTTGATGAAATAGTGGTCAACATCGGTCGTCAGGCCGGGACTTCTCTGCATGACATTGCCCATTATATCAGCCGTGATTCCACCTATGGCCACCTTCGCCATTTTTTATATGGACTTCAAGCCGAACCGGTTATAACCGATGTGGATGAGGGCTCCGGGGAAATGGTCATAGATGGTGTCCGGGTTCGCTTTCTGCGGTCCGGTCGAAATCCCCTGGAAATCGGCTGGGGCGAGCAGGGGACGCGGCTGGTCGTGGATACCACCGGTAGTTTTCTTGATCCGACCCTGCCGGCCGATCACCCCCGGGGTGCCGTCCGGGGGCATCTTGAGGCCGGAGCTGAAAAAGTCATTGTGTCGGCGCCCTTCAAGATAAAAGATCCCCAGTCCAAAATGCCGGAAGACGCCGTTACCACCGTCATGGGCATCAATGAACACGATTATGATCCCCGTCAACACCGCATCCTTTCCAACGCTTCCTGCACGACTACCTGCCTGGCGCATATGATCAAACCGGTTCTGGATCACTTTGGGTACAAGAAAATTCTTTCGGCTTCCATGGCGACCATTCATGCCGCCACGGCCAGCCAGAACGTCCTGGATAAACTTCCCCAGGCGGGCAAAACCGATCTGCGCAAAAACCGGAGCGTTTTCAATAACATTATCCTGACCACTACCGGCGCGGCCAAGGCCCTGCGGCTGGTTATTCCCGAAATGCGGAGAATCGGTTTTATCGCGGAGTCCGTCAGAATTCCCAACACTACCGGTTCCCTGATTATTCTGGTATTGAATTTACAGGAAAAAGTTACCGGCGAAGCTGTCAGCCGGGAGGTTATCAATACCATCTACCGGCAGACAGCCTCTGAATCGCCAGACGATTACCTGCGGTATACCGATCGCCAGAACGTCTCTTCTGATATCATCGGATTCCCCCGGGCCGCGGCTATTATCGAAGGAAGTGAGACCCACACCCGGACGGCGGAAGTAGCCATTGACCTGGAGCAGGTGCCCGGATTAGGCGAGGCGGTTTTGTCTTCCCTGCCCGACACCGTTCTCCGGGTTCCGGTAACCCAGGCGGTTATCTTCGGCTGGTATGACAATGAGATGGGCAGCTACGTTAATATGCTTGGCGATCGCAGTGTCTCGGTGGCGGAATCATTGCTGACCTGATCCGGATACTTTATTATGCCACCCACCCCATGACGCCAGGGCTGGTTCTGGTGCCCGGGCATGGTCAGAACATAGAGGAAAACACATCGGTATGGTGGATAAAAAAATATTGGTCATAGATGATGAGGGCTCTCAGCGGGATATCATGCAGCGGTTTGTCACCAAGCTTGGTTTCGGCGTTGAAACCGCCGGATCATCGGAAGAGGCGCTGGCGATCCTGTCCAGTGATTACTTTCCGCTGATTATCACCGACCTGAGCATGCCGGGTATGGATGGTCTGGAGCTATGCCGGCGCGTTAAACAACAATATCCACATATTATTATTTACGCCTTATCCGGTTATATTGCCTCGTTTGAAGAAGACAAGCTTGAAGAATGCGGCTTTGACGGATATCTCAGAAAACCGGCCGACTCCCGGGTTCTTAAACAGGCCATTGCCGGCGCTTTTGACAGGCTGGAAGGCGGCTAACCCGGATATTTCATGAAATATCCGGGCTAAGGCCGGGGCAGGCGAGTCCGAATGATGCCCGCAAAAAAGCCCGTTCCCCTGAAGGGGACGGGCTTTTTATTGTTGCGGACTGTTTCGCGGCGATGGCCGGCCGTGCTTATTCTTTGTCCAGCAGATCGCTGGCCAGCTCCTGCAGGTGTTTTTCGGTTCTGGGGCCGATCCAGATTCCGAACAAAGCCTTTTTAAGGGGCATGCCTCCTTCGGTGACCACCACCTCCGGTTCTGTTTTGCCGTTTTTGAATACCTTGAAGCCCTGGTCCGGAATATACTGGATATCAAACAGGTCTCCTTTGTTGATCTCTTCGGCAAAAGCCTGCATGAACAGGTTTATTTCATCCTCGATCGGCCCGGTGTTGCCGTCGGTGGCTTCGTCAAATCCCTTCCTGGTGTGGTCCTTGAACTTCTCCGAAGTCACCATGCCGGTCAGGATCTTGATTCTCAGCATCATGGGTTCATTGGCGTTAAGGATTTTATCGGCATCCCGGCTTTTTTCTTTCAGATAAAGGCCGGCCACGTATACATCATACCCGATAACATATTTTTCCCGAATACCGGCGCCGTTCAGCACCAGTTCCTGGTCGTTCAGCGTCATGGTCTCCGGCAAAGAGACCCCGGCCACCTCCGCGGCGCCGGCCAGCGAGACCATCATCAGCGTCAACATGAACCCGACTGCTAATCTTTGTACCATGAAGTTTCTCCTCCCTTTTTGCCATTAATCAAAATAAGCAATTGATATTATAACATCAAAATCTGGCCATCGTCAGGTTGACAAGGTGTTGATCAGCACGTCCAGGTAAAACCTGGCGTGACTGATGTGGGCCGCCATATTGGCGCGGTGGTTGGCCAGGAGACCGTCCAGATCGCTCTCGAGAACCATCCAGGGATCAAGAGAGGCTGCCACTTCGCAGGAGTGAATGGCATGATGGAGTGTTTCGTCTCCGTCCCGGCTGACCAATACTTCATGAAAATCAACGCTCACGGCTTTAAGGATGGGAATCATGGCGCCGGCCACGCCTTTGGCGTAATAAAAATAGTTGTCAGCGGCAAAAGTACTGACGGGTTTGCCGTCATTTTCCTTCTGTTTAACCAGGTTTTCGTCACAACTGCCCAGCAGGTCGGCAAAGGCTCTGAACAGGGGAATCAGGTTATCGGCCCGTTTATGAAAACTGGCCTGGCCGTTGATCAGTCGGGCCCGATACTGTTTAATCTCATTCAGGCCGTCATTGTACTTGTTTTCGGCCGAAGGGAACCAGAAACTGTCGGATTTTACCATAAACCAGTTCATGGCCGATTCCAGGTTGGGGTCAAGCACATCGGTGGAGCCCGTCCGGGAAATTCTTTCCGCCAGCCTTACCGTGGCCCGCCGGGTAACCTCCAGCACGCCCCGCTGCATGTTGTTAACATTATCGGTAAATTCAATCAGGTCGTTGGGGCGCCAACCCCAAAACCGTTCGTTAAGCTCATAATCCAGGGGCTCGATCAGGGCGTTGACAAAAGCCAGGCCCTTGATGTCGGGCGCTTTAGGGGCCACGGGTTTTGACGGGTGTGCCACTGAGTCCTTGTCGGAACTCTCCCCCGAACCTTCACCGGAACTCTCACCGGAACTCTTTTCTGATCCCGTCTCAGGGCTGCCTGTTTCAGCGCCTTTCGCCGCCGTTGCCGCCGGAGGCGTCTGCTCGGACCTCGCGCCACCCTGGGCCGGATCCGGATGCTCGGCCTTGTTCGCGGTTTCCGTCGGTTTTGCCGGAGATGTTGTCTGACCGGATGGTGTCTGACCGGATGGTTCCGGCGAAGAGGTAAAACGTCCCGCTACCGCCAGAACAATCCAGAGAACCAGCACCGCCGCGATCAGCGCCACCGCGATGCGCCACCAGGCGAACAGGGTAAACTCTTTTCCGGAAGAATTATTGAAATCCTGATTGTTGTTCATAAGCAGCTTCTCCCTCGGGGCTACCGCCTTAACTTCCTGACATCACCGATGCGGATGGTCAGTTTTATGGCGTCAAAATATTCTATCAAAGGAATTGTATATTTTCTGGAAGTTTTTGTCATTTCTTTTAACTGCGGGGTAGTAATTTCCTGATGCTGCTTTAAAAAATCGGTCAGTTGCCTCGCCAGTCCATCAATGGCAGTGGCCGCAAAATAGAGATCTTCTTTAACCTTGACCAGTTTTCTTTCCTCGGTCAACAATTGCAGCACGTCTTTCAAGTCCTTATCGTCGGCCCGCGGCTGAAGATTGTTTTTCAGCTCCTTTAATAAGGGCGGTGACAGGCCGCTTTCCTCGAAAATATCGATAATCCGCCGGTGCAGGTCGGAATGATCGGCCTGCAAAGAGACAGTATGGTCTGACAGCCGCACCAGGCCGCCTTCCTGGGTCAGCTTCCCGGATTTTGACAAACGGTTGTACGCCAGCTCAAAAACCCGGCCACCGGCCTGCTTTTCGATTTTTGATTTAAGTTCCTGCCGGGGCATGCCTTTTTTAAGAGGGTTGGCTTCGTGAAAGGTCATCAGGGTGGAAGAGGCTGTTTCAGCCACCTTAGCCAGAACCTCGGCATGGAGATAGCGTCGCTTGTCCTTGTCGGCCAGGATCAGCCGCTGGGAAGACAACAAGGAATCCAGCGCTTTTTCCAGTTGTTTTTCACCGGTGTTGGTCATTACCCGCAACATTGCCAGGGATATCCCGCGGGCCTGGGCCTGGCCGCAATGAAACAGGATAACCTCTTCAAGAGGGGCGTCGTCCAGGCCCAGGATAGATTGGGCCAGAGCCTGGCGGTGGCGCTTGTGCTTGGGTGGCACCGGATTCAAGACCTTGCCGCCTCCGATGGTTCGCGCCGGGGAATAACGCCTGACCACCAGCCGGTCATCCTTGACGCACACCAAGGGCGCTTCCAGCCGCAGTTGCACCAGGGCCGAGTCGCCCGGTTCGAGAACCTCCCGGTCCAGGAGAATTACATAGCCGGGCACGTCGCTGGTTCCGGCGTGAACTCGCACCCTGGTCCTGTTTTTTAAAGGTTTGTCATTGCTGGCCAGGTATTGAAAATGAACATCCAGCATGTAGCTGGGAATGAGGGAGCCCGGGCCGCTGAGCACGTCTCCCCGGGAAATTTCGGTTTTTTCCATGCCCTGAAAGTTCACCGCCGTGCGCATGCCGGCCAGGGACTCTTCGACCAGCCGGCTGTGGACCTGCAGGCCTCGCACCTTGGCTTTGGTTCCGGCGGGATAAATGGAGACGGTGTCGCCAGTCCGGACCCGCCCGGAAACCAGGGTGCCGGTAATGACGGTGCCAAAGCCTTTCATGCTGAAGACGCGGTCAACGGGCAGGCGAAAAAAACCGGTCTGACTGCGTTGGGGAATATGGGCGGCCACTTCCGCCACGGTCGGGGCAAAGTTTTCCAGGCCTTCGCCGGTCACCGTGGAAACGGAAACAAGCGGCGCCTCTTCCAGAAAAGTTCCCCGGGTGAAATCGCGGATGTCTTCCGTGACCAGCTCCAGGAGTTCTTCATCGACCAGGTCGATTTTGGTCAGGACCACCAGTCCGCTGGTGATACCGAGCAGGGTGCAGATTTCCATGTGCTCCCGGGTCTGGGGCATGACCCCTTCATCGGCGGCAATAATCATGGCGACTATATCAATCCCGGCCGCGCCGGCGACCATGTTCTTCACGAATTTTTCATGGCCCGGCACATCCACAATGCCCAGCAGTTGACCATCCGGAAGCTGCAAGGAGGCGAAGCCCAGTTCAATGGTTATGCCGCGGGCTTTTTCTTCCTTGAGCCGGTCCGGATCAACCCCGGTTACCATCCGTACCAGGCTGGATTTGCCGTGATCAATGTGGCCGGCGGTGCCGAGAATTAACTGTTCCACGGCCACTCCTCAGGAACCGGATTTCCTGCTGCGCAGATAATCAAACAGGTAGGCCAGCCCGACCAGCACGATACCCAGGCCGACGGCCGTGATGGCCGGGGCTTCGGGATAAAAAACCCGGAGCAGCAGAAAAGCGAAAATCAGTCCGACGACTGCCCGGAGAATGAGGACATTGAGTTCTTTCAAGAGATTCAACCTTTTTTGGATGATTATTTCAAGACGGCTTCCGGGTCAAGTCAGGGCCAACCAGACTTTCCGCCCGCCGGTGTCCCCGGAAGATAATAATCCGCAAGCAATCATTCTTAATTATTAATACAGATTCAAGGACCGGGTCAATAAATAGTTTCCCGTCCGCGCGGAACAAAAAAGTCCGGCATCGTGTTCCGATGCCGGACTTTCAATAACACAATCATCTTTTGCTGGAACCGGAGCCGGCCCTGGCCCGAATATTTCATGAAATTTTTTGATAAATTCAGGAAATATCGGTTTAGCCGTTCGGGTCCCGCGGGATTCAGCCCCGGTTTACATGGCTGTTTCCGGATGAAAAACATTAACTTCTTTAAGGTCATCTTCCAGGTATTCCCGCTCGTTGGGACCCAGGATGCCCAGGGAGAGGCAGATCAGGGTCCACAAATGCACAACGCCGTAATGACCTTCATAATGCTCGCTCAGTTCATGGATCTGGGCGTGGCAGTTATGGCAGGCCGCTATGCAATAAGAGGCTCCTGTTCGTTTAATTTGATCGTCTTTAATCCGGCCGTACTCCAGGCGATTATCCTTGAAACCGGATTGGAGGAAACCACCGCCTCCGCCGCAACAAAAGTTGTTGGAGCGGTTGGGGGTCATGTCAACAAAATTTTCCTCACCCACCACCGATCTGACCACAAAGCGCAGGTCCTCGGCTACCGCGTCGCCGTAGCTTTTGCGGATGATCTGGCAGGGGTCCTGAACCGTAAACTTGACGCCCAGATCCTTGTTCCAGTCGGAATTGACCTTGAGCTTTCCTTCGCGGATCCACTTGGCGTAATATTGGTAGATGCTCGCTATTTCCAGGTTGTTTTCGATGTTGAATTTCTGCTGTCCGGACCGGACAGAAAAGGTTACGTGCCCTCACTCGGTGTTTAGATAGGTCTTGCACCCCAGTTGCTGGGCATGCTCCAGGGAAGTCCTGGTGATATGCTCCCAATCCTTATCTTCGGCCAGAAACATGCAGTAGTTCTCCCCGCCCCAGCCTTTGGTGCCGTAAGTCCAGTCAACTCCGGCCAGGTGAAGAATTTTCCACAGCGGCAACAGCTCGTCCGGCTCGGTAACCGGTTCGCGGGAGTTCTGGTTTAAAAAGAATTCGGCGCCTTGCTTGTCAATCGGCGCCTCCATGTCCTTGAATTCCGGTTGCGCTTCCCGGTATTCCTCCAGGACATCTTCCACCACAAAGGTGAAATCCTCGGTGGTGGCGCCCATGGCGCTGCACCCCTCGGTTTTTATGGCCATGTCGCAGGAGCCCAGGATCCCCTTGGGTCTTTCCTCTCTGGGCCGGGCGGCCCGGGCGTAGTAGACCAATTGGGGAATGTTGATTTCCATGGGACAGACATAAATGCAGCGCTGACACATGGTACACATCCACGGCCAGTCAGATTTTTTGATTTCTTCATCCATTCCCAGCGCGGCCATCCGCAAGAATTTACGGGGATCCATGCCATCCAGGCCGGTGGCCGGACAACCCGAGGCGCAGGCCCCGCAGGTAAGACACAGATTCAGGTTCCCTTCCTGGGGCAGCACTTTTTTTACTTCTTCAATAAAGCCACTTTCTTTCTTTTTACCAAGTTTGATCGCCTCTTCAGCCATTTTTGAATTATCCTCCATTATATCTCGTTAAACCCTTATTTCAGGTGCCTTGGCCTGAGCGGTAATTTACCAGGAACAGATATATATCACAGCGAAAATCAATAAACAAATATTTTTTTTAGAACCGGTTCCTTATTCCAGGATGAACCGGTCGGACATCTCCCTGGCACTGCGACTGGATTCCTTCATGGAAGTCGCGCCGTCGTTAATTTCCCGGCTTTTATCGGCGACTTTGCCGGTGGACTTGTCCACGGCAGCTATATCATTGGCGATTTCAGCCGCCACCATGGAGGACTGGGCGATATTTTCATTAACATCATCAATCCCGGTCGAGGCCTTGGCGATGTTGCTGGCGATTTCCCGGGTGGTGGTGGTCTGCTGTTCCACGGCGGTGGCAATGGATGAGACCATTTCATTGACGTCATTGATAATATTAGTGATCTGGCTGATTTCCGTGATGGTGCCAGTGGTTGAAGATTGTATCCCCTCGATTTTTTCCTTTATTTCCATGGTGGCCTCGGAAGTGGCATTGGCCAGTTCCTTGATCTCATTGGCTACCACCGCGAAGCCTTTACCGTATTCACCGGCCCGGGCCGCTTCAATGGTGGCGTTTAAAGCCAGCAGGTTGGTCTGATCAGATATTTCGGCGATTGTTTCCAGCACTTCTCCGATTTCCCGGGCCGCCCGTCCCAGGTCTTCCACCTGGTGGGAAGCGGCCCGGGCCTGGGAGACCGCCTCTTCGGTCCTGCTGCTGGCATTTTCGGAGTTTTTGGCCACCTCGGTGATGGTAGCGGACATCTCCTCGGTGGAGGAAGCCACCATTTTAACATTGCCGGCCGCGTTATCCATGGTTTCCGAGACTGTTTCCATGTTGGCGTTCATCTCTTCAGCGGCGCTGGCCACGGCGTTGGACTTGGCCCGGTTGTTTTCGATCAGCTTGATCATCTGGCTGGTCTTATCCAGCAATTCATCCGCGGAATTATCCACCTTCAAAGCCTGGTCGCGGGCGATGGTCATGATTACCTGCATTTTTTTCATGAACTTGTTAAACCACCTGGCCAGCTCTCCTTTTTCATCATGACGGTATTCCCGGTCGCTGCGATGGGTTTCCCGCACCCGGGCGGTCAGGTCGTTTTTCTGTTCATACAGATCCACGGAGATCTTGCGACCGATTTCAATGATTTCATTGACCGTGGACAGCAGGCTGCCGAGAATTATCCAGATGGCGGCAACCAGGGCCAGAAGCAACAGGGCCCCCACCGCCCAGAAGGAAGCTCCCGACGTTCGCAAAAAGAACATCAGGGTTATCATTACCGCTGTTATCGGGATCACGCCCAACAGCAATTTGACTCTGATACTCGCGTGTTTAATCTTGTCCAAAAGCATGGCCCTACTCCTTATTTTCTTTTATAACCGGCCTTTGCGCAGAATAGCCACCATCAGCCAGACTCCCAGCACGGCCGCTCCCGTGAAGCCAATCAGACCAAACATTGAAAAACCGAACATCAGCGGCGGCACTTTGGCGATAATGATCATGGCCGAACCAATCAAGAGCGCCGCGATAATAATAGAAAAGGACAAGCGGTTGCTGACCTGAGCATGGGTGGTGGTAAGATTTTCAAAACCCTTGTGTTCCACGTTGATGGTAATTTTACCGTCTTTCAAACGACGGGAAATATCCAGCAGGTCATCTGGAAATTGCCGGGCAAAATGTCCCAGGTCGGCGGCAGTGCTGATAATTTCCCCGGCCACCCGTCCCGGGGAGAACCGGGCCAGCTTGACTTTTTTCATAAAGGGGGTGGCGTGGGTGATAATGTCGAATTCCGGATCAAGTCGCCTGGCAATACCCTCAACTGTGGAAATAGCCTTTATCATTAGAAAAACATTGGGCGGCATGCGCAGGCGGTGCCGGGTCAGCATGTCCAGCAGCGAATATAAAAGGTCTCCGATTTGTAAATCCTTGAGCGGCCGGTAAAAGTAGAGGTTGACAAAATCGGCCAGATCTCTTTCCAGGCTGCCCACATCCGGTTCATCGTCCCAGATGGCTATCTGCAGCAGAACCTGGGCCGCCCGGGAGGGACGGATATTAACCAGGTTGTCAAGCAGGTCCACGAACAGCTCCCGATGTTTCAGGTCGACACTGCCTACCATGCCGAAATCAATCGGGCAAATAACATTGCCCGGCAGCACAAAAAGATTGCCGGGGTGAGGGTCGGCATGAAAGAAACCGTGAATAAAGACCTGCTTCATGGTCACGTCCGTACCGCGCCGGGTAATTTCTTTTTTGTCGTAACCCTCTTTTTCCAGGCGCCCCATATCGGATATTTTAATACCTTCGATATGTTCCAGGGTTATGATAGTGGAGGTGGTGTACTGACGATAGACAGTCGGCACGTAAATGGTGGGGTCGTCCGCGAACTGGCGGCTGAAGCGTTCCATGTTGGTGGCTTCCACCGTAAAGTCCAGCTCCCGTTCCAGCACCCGGGCAAATTCCTCCACGATTTTGACCGGCCGGTGGGTGGCGAACTCCTCGATATTCCGTTCCAGCACCCCGGCCAGGTAAAGCATGATTTCCAGGTCAATCTCGATTGTCTGCTGGATGCCGGGGCGTTGAATCTTGACGGCCACCTTCTGGCCTTCCGGCAGGCGGGCCTTGTAAACCTGGGCCATGGAGGCCGAAGCCAAAGGTCGGCGGTCAAAGTTCTTAAAGACAGAATCTACCGGGGCTTTCAGTTCGGTTTCAATCTTTTCCGCGATGGGCTCAAAACCGCTCGGGGGAACATCGTCCTGAAGTTTGGACAATTCGCTGACAATATCAATGGGAATCAGGCCGGGCTGTGATGACAGAACCTGGCCCAGCTTGATAAAGGTGGGGCCGAGCTCCTCGAAAGCCAGACGGACCCTTTCCGCCCGGGTATGGGACCGGGTGTGTTCCCGCTGGCGGCTGGAAATCAGCTGAAGGCCGGTTTCGATATATTTTTCGATCTTCAGCAGATCCACGAACTCGCCCAGACCGTACTTGAAAAAGACAGTCAAAATTTGACGGTAACGGGTCAGGTGGCGGTAGGTGCGGCCGATGATGCCAATTTTTCGTATGCTCAGCATGTAAGCTATACCAGGCGCTTAGCGGTCAGGGTGATATCAGGTCTGGTCAACGGCAGAGGCCTTTTTCAATTTTTTTATTTCGTCCCTGATTTCCGTCAACTCATCCCGGGTCGCCAGGCTGGACCGGCTGACGACGTCCTTGACGCTTTGCTCCACTTTTTCTTCCAGCTTATCGCGGGATTCATCATATCTTTTTAAAAAATCATTAACAAATTTTTTGCCTTCATTTTCAGACAGCTCTGCCTGTTTGACAAGTTCTTTGGCAATTATTTCAACTTCCTCCTTGGTCTTTAAAGCCAGCCCGATGCCGGCAAACATGGTTTTTTTGATCAGGTCAAGCATGTCTTTCTCCTTTTTTATAGAATAATTTATTGATCAGCCGTTCCCCTCGGAAGATTCTGACAAGGTTGTCCGATTCCGGCCGTTTTTTTTGGACAAATATAGAGCATCGTCCGCTTTTTTGACAATATTTTTCCGGTCTTTGGCATGGACCGGAAATCCGGCCACGCCGAGGCTGATGGTTACCCGCAATTGTTCCTGATCCTGATAGCTTATCCGCAGGGATTCGATTTTTCGCCGGATGTTTTCAGCCAGGTTAAAAGCGTCCCGGGGCGGGGTTTCGTGAAGCAGCAGGGCCATTTCCTCCCCGCCGTACCTGGCCACGATATCCGAGCCCCGACAGCTTTCCCGGATGGTGGTGGCTACCTCCTTTAAAACCAGGTCCCCGGCCTGGTGCCCCCAGGAATCGTTGAAGTGCTTGAAATGGTCGATATCAATCATCACCATGGAAAGCTCGCGGCCCTTGCGCTTGGCCAGCAGCACTTCCTGTTGGAGCATATTCTGAAAATAGTCATGATTATACAATTCGGTCAGGCCGTCAGTAACCGCTTTTTTGGAAAGTTCCAGCCGGCCCGCAGCCGACAGAGAAATAATTTCCAGGGTTTCCAGGCGTTCCCGGGTAAAGGCGTGACTGGTCAGATTATTTTCGAAATAAAATAATCCGATCAACTCCAGATCATCGCTGCCGCCGGCATTGGCCATAATCGGCATGCACAATAGCGACTTGACTTTATTTTCAACGATATACGGCTCTGTTTGGAGCTTGGGCAGCAACTGCTGCGGCTCCTGGGCGTTATGGACCACGACGCTTCTGGCCGACCGGGCTACATAATTAAGCGCCACCCGGGAGATATTGTCTTTGTCCGCGACCGGGGTGGACTGCATGATGGTCATGGTTTTGGTGTTGACGTTCCATTCGGCTTCCACAAAAAGGCTGTCGATGATATCCGTCGCTTTTTCTCCGGCTTCGGCCTGCTCATAATCATTTGTGGAACGGGTTCTTAAGATCAGCATCCCTTGCTGCGCCCCGGCAAATTCGACCGAGGCCCGGATGACTTTTTCCAGCATCCGGGAATGAATTTTTTCTTCGGCAATGGTTTTCAGGGTTTTGCGCAGGGTCGACAGGTCGATGACCGAGGCGGTGATGGTGCTGGAGGTCTCGTCGCCGGTGCCGGTGCGAACCCGCAGAATGGACCCCACGTCCGGATAAATCTGTTCCAGGCGTCTGACCTTGGCGGTGGCACCCCAGCGGTGAAAGGCGTTTCGGGCTTCAATTATATAGGCCCGGCCGATTTCATCATAACCGAGCGCGAAATAGAAATTGGCCGCCAGCTCGCCGGCCAGACCCACCTCATGGATAAAATCGTTCTGGCGGGCGTCAACCAGGCTTTCATGATACAGCTTCATGGCCTCTGCCCGCCGGTCCCTGATCCTGGCCCATTCGGCCCGCATGAGCAGTTCTTTATGTCGAAAGTTTTCCGGGCAGCTGCGCGACCAGCGCTTGAATTTTTTCAGGCCTTTCCTGATGATGCCGGCGTACTCTTTTTTTTCGGCGGCGGTGCCGCTGCCATAAAGGGCTGCCGCGGACAGGCACCACAAAAAATAATGCTCGGACACATACATGGTGCCCATGCCATATTCCACCACGTCTTCGGCTTTAAGGGAGAGATCAAAGCATTCGCGGTAATTGCCGAAGAGGAACATGATCATCTTGCGTTTAACATAGTGAATGAACATACCCAGTTGCAGGTTTTCGTCTTCAATGGCCTGCAGCCGCTCCTGGCGGACATCCCACTTGGTCTGGATATGTTTGTCGTCCTGGTCGGCGGCCCCTTTCAGTTGGGAGACAATTTCATAAGTGTCCAGGTAGTTGTTCAGAATGAAGGGGGAGTCAATTTTTTCCAGAAAGGTCTTGTGGGCCTGGTGTTCTTCAAAAACCGTGTCCAGGGGCAGGCCGGCAAAAATGCGATAGGCCGCGGTAACGTTGATGCTGTGACCCGTAAAGACGACGTCACCCGTTTCCATTCCGTACTGGTAGGCCTTGGATAGATATGGCAGGCAGTTGCGGGCGTGCTCGCACCAGGGGAGAATGAAATAAGCGTAGATAAAATAGGATCGGGCGAAGGACTTGACATCGTTAAACCGTTTCATCACTTCCAGGCCGGCCTGCCCCAGGCGGTAGCCGTAGTTGTAAAAGCCCAGCCGGGAACCCATGATCAGGCCCATGGCGATCATGCCGTAAGCAGCCAGATCCGGCAGACCGTGTCGGAGCGACAGCACCACGCCCCGGGTGATGATAACCGCGAACAGGGTCGGATTAACGTAATAGGCGGGCGCGCCCAGCATGGACAACAGGTTCATGATGGCTTTCTGGCGAGGATCGGTCAGGGCCGGCAGCTTGGCCAGGTCTTCCGTCCGGGTTTTGCCCTGGGCCAGCCGGACCTTCAGCACATTGAGCAGAATGGTCGCCTTGCCGGGATTTTCGGGCATTTTAACTCCCAGCAGGTCCAGTCCGCGCAAACCGATTTCCAAGGCCTGGTCCGGCTTGTCAATGGCCGTGTTCAGAGTAACCATCAGGGAGTAAACATCGGCCCGGCTGATATTGTCACCGGTATTCTCAAGCATTTCTTCAAAAATTTTATCGGCTTCATCGATACGGCCCGTCAGAAACAGGGTTTCCGCCAGCAGCATATGAAGCGCCCGGCAAAAATCGTAGTGTTTGGTCCATTTATTTTCCGGCAGCAGGGAGGCCGCCAGAGAGAAGTACTCGACCGCCGCGTCATAGGCCGTGGACGACTTGGCTTTTTCTCCGGCCAGGAAATTCAGCCAGGCCAGCTCCCGCCGGGTGTCCGGGTCGGATATGGTTTCAACTCCCGCGTTGAGATGGCGCACGATATAAAAGATGTCATCCTTCAGGCCGGTTTCTCTGTTCCGGGCCCGGGTCAGCATCAATTCGCCGATGCGATGATGCAGCTGAGGCCTGTTCCCTTTCTCTATAAGAGAGTAGGCGGCTTCCCTGATTTTTTCATGCTGAAACCGGTATTCGTGGGCATCCTGCCGAACCAGGTCTTCCGCGGCGGCCGTGGAGACGTCGTCCAGCACGGCCATGAGCGGTCTGTTCAAAAGCAGGGAAAGCGCTTCCAGGTCAAAACGACTGCCGATGCAGGCGGCTGTCTTTATCGTTTCCAGAACATCCCCGGGCAGAGTTTTTATCCGGGCCGCCATCATTTCCACAACATTGTCGGTAAAGGTCAGCCGGGAAATTTTATCAAGATCCCATTGCCAGCCGTGGTCGGCCTGATACGTCAACAGATCCTGCTTTTGAATGGTGCCGATGAACTCGGCCACAAACAGGGGCATGCCGTTGGTCTTTTTGTGAATTATTTCCGAAAGAGGCTTTGTCGCGGCTGCTTCGCTTTGAAGCACATGGGCGATAAAGGTGTTGACCTGGTCCGGATCCAGAGGGGCCAGAATTATTTCCTCATGGTCAATATTCTTATCTCTTATTTTTTGAACAGTGTCATCCAGGGCCCGGTAATCGGGGGCGTCGGATCGGAAGGTGCCGACGATGAAAAAATATTCCAGATCCTGTTCCGCCGCCAGAAAACCGAGCAAATCGAGGCTGGCCGGATCCGCCAGGTGCAGATCGTCCAGAATAACAGCCAGGGGATGGCTTCTTTTGGCAAAGACCCGGATAAAATTTTTAAAGGCGAAGTTGAAGCGGTTTCTGGCTTCTTCCGAGTCCAGGTCGGGCAGTTCCGGCTGTTCACCGATGATCATGGTTAATTCGGGAATAATATCCGTCAGCAACCGGCCGCCGCTGCCCAGGGCTTCCAGAAGATTCTCGCGCCAGGCGGCTATTCTGTCGGCGGATTCGGCCAACAGCTGGTTAAGCAGGTCCTGAAAGGCGAAGATAAAGCCGCTGTATGGGATGGCCTGGTCCGGAGTTTCAAAAGCGCCGGAACAGACAAAGCCGTTGCGGGTTTCAATGGCTTTGCGGTTTTCCGCCACAAAAAAAGTTTTACCGGCCCCGGAGTCGCCGGAAATCAGCGCCAAGACCAGCTTCCCTTTTTCCACCCGCCGAAAGGCGTTCATCACCTGAGTGGTCTCCTGGTCTCGTCCTATCAGCCGGCGGGGCAGCGAAAAATTCAGGCGAGTGTCACGGGCGGCGATGGGGAAGGGTTCGATGACACCCTTGTCCCGTAGTTGATCCAGGCATATCTGCAGGTCATGTCGCAAGCCGGCGGCGCTTTGATAGCGGTCTTCAAATTCCTTGGCCATTAATTTCATGACTATGTCGGACAATACCTGCGGCAGGGCCGAATTAAGTTCCGAAGGCGGGACGGGTCGTTTGGCGATGTGGGCGTGGAAATAAGCTACCGGATCGGTCATGTCATCAAAGGGCAGACGGCCGGTCAGCATTTCGTAAAAGGTAATCCCGAGGGAGTAGAGATCGGAATGATAGCTTATGGAGCGGTTCATGCGTCCGGTCTGCTCCGGCGCCATATACGCCAGAGTGCCGTCGATCAGGGCCCCTTCGGTCAGGATGGACTGGGCGTGGGTTAATTCCGAGGAAATACCGAAGTCGGACAACTTGACCTGGTTGGTGGCAGAATTGTACAACAGGTTGTGCGGCTTTATGTCCTTGTGAATAATACCGTTAACATGAAGTTTTTCAAGAGCCCGGGAAATCTTTATCCCGATACTTAAAAACGTTTCCAGCGGCAGCAGCCCCTCGTCAGATGCCTTTTCCAGGGAAATCCCGGCAAAATCTTCTAACACCAGCGCCACCCGCCCATCCTCTTCAACAACATCGTAAACCTTGATGATGGCCTCGTCCTCGATGCCCTTGATCAGCTCATATTCCTTGTGGAAACGGGCGATTTCGGAAGGAGACGGATTGTCGGTATTAAGCAGTTTAAGAATAAAATGCCGGCCCGAATCGTCTTTTGCCCTGGTGGCGCGGTAAATCAGCGAGGCGCGGGTTTCTTCGATTTGTTCTGATAAAATGTAATCGCCAAATGATTCCATGTGTTTCCATAGTCCGGTCCGCGTTAAGCCGGGAAACCGTTCCAATCATCCCGCCTGATATTGCTGATCGAAAACGGACTGTTGTTGCCGGCAGGCGGCTGGAATAAACCAGATTTTTATGAAACATAACCGGCAGAGCGGCGACCGCCCGGCAAAAGATGCCGTCGGTCATCGCAGAACCCCCTGTTCCTGAGCCGGTAAAAAATAAATTTGGTGTATTATAACAAAATTCCGTCAAAATTCAAGGGTTTTTTTGGGGCCCGATACCCGGGCAGCCTGAACCAGACCCGCCGCGCGGACCTCTGGCCCGAACGGTTACTTCACTGATTGCCGCCCCGGCCGGAGAGGTCGAAAAAAAATTGCTATTTATCCGATTTAAGGGTAAAATTATTTATTAAACCAACCATAACATAAGGAGAGTTTTGATGGCGATCATTAATTTTGAAAACATTCATGCCATGTTGGAGAATACCGTCAAAGCCTGTCCGGATCAAATCGCGTACCAATGGTTTGCCGAGGACGGCGAGAGCCTGGAGTCCATCTCCTGGAAGGATTTTCACGGGGAGGTCAGGCAGGTCGCCAAGTCACTTATGGCCCTGGGGGTGGAAAAAGGGGATAAGGTCAATATCCTCAGCTATACCAGTTATCGCTGGATCCTGGCCGACCTGGGGATCACCACCTGCGGGGCGGTGACGGTGGGGATTTACCAGTCCAATCTGCCCAAGGATTGTCAATATATCATCAACCATTCCGACTCGGTCATCGTCTTTGCCGAGAACCAGAAGCAGCTCGACAAGATGTTTGAAATCAAATCTGAGATACCGTCTATTCGCAGGGTGATTCTCCTGGAAGGAAGCTACCGCGATGACTGGGTCATGTCTTTTGATTCTTTTCTGGCGCTTGGCGCGGACATTTCTGATGAGGCTCTTCAGGAACGCCTCGCGACCGTATCGGCGGATGACCCCGCCGGGATCGTCTATACTTCCGGCACGACCGGCCTGCCCAAGGGCGCCGTTCTGACCCACGACAACCTGACCTTTACTTCCCAGTCCGCCCGGGCCTGTCTGGATGTCCGTGAAGGCGACGGGACCTTTTTATTTCTTCCCCTGGCCCACGTTTTTGCCAGGATTTGCGTCAACCTGGCTCTGCTGACCGGCGCCACCACGATAATCGCCCGAAGCATCGACACCCTGGTGGACGATTTGAAATTCGCCCAGCCCGATTGGTTCGCCAGTGTTCCCCGCATTTACGAAAAGGTCTACGCCAAGGTTGTCAGTGGCGCCGAGGCCAAGGGCGGGCTGGCCCTGAAAATTTTTCACTGGGCCTGCCGGGTGGGCGAGCGGGTCAGTGACCACAAGCTGGAAAAGCGCCCCATTCCCCCGGCCACTCGCCTGAAGTATGCCGTGGCCACCAAGCTGGTCTTCAGTAAGCTGCAGGAAGCCCTGGGCGGTAAGGTCCGCTGGTGCATCAGCGGGGCGGCGCCCTTGAACGCCTCCATCGCTAAATTTTTTCACGCCGCCGACATCCTGATTCTGGAAGGCCTGGGCATGAGCGAGAATACCTCTTTTACCAATGTCAACCGGGTTGATAACTACCGTTTTGGCTGGGTCGGTCAACCCGGTCCGGGAATTGAGCAGAAAATTGATGAAGACGGTGAAATCCTTTTTCGCGGCCGGAATGTCATGAAGGAGTATTATAAAATGCCGGAGGAGACCGCGGCCACCATTGAGGCGGATGGCTGGCAGCGCACCGGCGACCTGGGTGAAATTGACGCGGACAATTTTTTACGGGTTACCGGTCGGAAAAAGGATCTTATCATCACCGCCGGCGGTAAAAACATCGCCCCCTCCAATATTGAAGGGTTCCTGGCTACTTCCAAGTACATCAACCAGGTCTGCGTCATCGGTGACCGGCGCAAATACCTGACGGCGCTGGTAACGCTGGATCCTGACAACACCGCCGAATATGCCCGGGAGCATGGTATTGATTTTTCCACCCCGGATGAACTGATTTCCAACGAGGCCATCATTGACCTGATCAACCGGGAAATAGCGGAAAAAAACAAGGCTCTGGCCTCCTTTGAGTCGATCAAGAAAATTACCCTGGTGCCGGAGTTTACGGTGGAAAACGGTCTCAGCACGCCGACTTTCAAAGTTAAAAAGAATGTCGTTCAGGATCGGTTCAAGTCGCAG
>JAWOCW010000267.1:0-10054 GCA_046483615.1 Desulfosudaceae bacterium | reverse complement strand
CTGTTATTGTTCGCTTTTTTGCTCGGCTTTGCCACCACCGTGGCCGAACCGGCCCTGATCGCGGTGGCCAACGAGGCGGCTGATATCGCCGCCCGGGGCAACCTGATTGTTGAGACGGAAGCGGCCAAAAATCGCTATGCCTTGGGGCTTCGATTGTCAGTGGCCTTATCGGTGGGGATCGCCATTCTCATCGGGGTATTGCGGATCCTCCGGGGCTGGCCCTTGCACTACCTTATTTTCGGAGGATATACCGGGGTGATGCTAATGACCCTGGTCGCACCCAGGCAAATCATCGGCATCGCCTATGACGCCGGCGGGGTGACTTCATCCACGGTGACTGTACCGCTGGTGGCCGCCCTGGGAGTGGGACTGGCTTCCATAATCCGGGGACGCAGTCCCCTGGTGGACGGTTTCGGCCTGATCGCCTTTGCCGCGCTGCTGCCCATAATTTTCGTGATGGGCTACGGGCTGATCATTTTCGGGTAAACGACGGGAAACAACCATGATGACATTTCTGCTTGATTCCGGGACCATTTTGCTGGCCACGATTCGGGATGTCCTGCCGATCCTGATCCTGATCATTTTTTTCCAAATGGTCGTCCTGCGCCAGCCCATCCCGCACCTGCGCCGTCTCATCATGGGCGGGGTGTACGTGGTGCTGGGCCTGGCTTTGTTCCTGGTGGGCCTGGAAAAAGCCCTCTTCCCGGTGGGCAAAGCCATGGCCGCCCAGCTTTCCGACCCGGCGTTCCTGGCCGGCGGAGGGGAGGCGGCTTTGACCGACTGGACGGCCTACGGCTGGATTTACCTGTTCGCGGCCCTGATCGGATTTGCCACCACCATCGCCGAACCGGCCCTGCTGGCCGTGGCTCTCAAAGCCGGCGAAGTCTCCAGCGGCGTTATCAGCCCCCGGGGATTGCGAATCACCGTGGCGATTGGCGTCGCCCTCGGGCTGGCGCTGGGATCATTTCGCATCATTACCGGCACGCCGCTGTATATTTACATCCTGGTGGGATACTCCATTGTCGTCCTGCAGACCTTTACAACGCCTAAAAAAATAATCGCGCTGGCCTATGATTCCGGCGGCGTGACCACCTCGACCGTTACGGTACCGCTGGTGGCCGCCCTCGGCCTGGGTTTATCCGAGGCGGTGCCGGGGCGCGACCCGGCCCTGGACGGCTTCGGTCTGATCGCTTTCGCGAGCCTTTTTCCGATCATAACCGTCATGGGGTACATCCAGATTACCCATTTGATAGCCGGCCGGAGGGTTAAAAAACGCTTAAAAGGAGAAGAACGATGAAATTTAAAATTGTTTTCGCGCCGGTCAAGACCAATAAGACCGATGCCATCGTGGACGCGGCCAAAGAGGCCGGCGCCACGGGCGCGACCATCATTCCTTCGCGCGGCACCGGCATGCGCGAAGCTAAAACTTTTTTCGGTCTGACCCTGGAAGATCAGACCGACATTGTCATGTTTCTGCTCGAAGAGCACATTGTCAAACAGGTTCTGGAAGCCATAAAAAAAGCCGGCGAATTCAATAAACCAGGCACGGGCATCGCCTTTGTCATGCCCGTGGAGGAGGTTATCGGCCTGGAAAGCCAGCTGGAAAAATTCAAGGAGGAGGTGCGAAACAAGTATTTATAGAACAAAAAACCACTTCCGCACAAGACCGCTGAAATTTTATTTTGGACAATAGGGTCATTATCTGTTTAATCAGTAACAAGGAGGCGTTATGGCTGAAATCATTCGGGTTAAAGACGTAATGCACCGGGAGGTGCTGAGCATCGACGGCATGGCCTCCGCCCGGGAGGCGGCCGCCATGATGCGTTCCTCCCAGGTGGCGGAATTGCTGGTGACCAGGCGGAATGACGATGACGCCTGGGGCATCGTCACGGTGATGGATATCATCAAGGATGTTATCGTGGCCGAACGGGACGCCGAAACCGTGTTTGTGTATGAAATCATGACCAAACCGGTCATTACCATTCCGGCCCGGATGGACATCCGTTACGCCATCCGCCTGCTGGATCGGATCGGCGCCCGCCGGGCTCCGGTCGAAGAGAACGGGGAGCTTGTCGGCATGATAACGCTGTCCAGCCTGATCATGGACAACGACATCCTGTAAGACCCGCTCCTGGAGGAAGTAAAGATCCTCATTTTTAAACCCGGACAAAGCAGCCCCCGCATGGGGGTGGAGGTTGTCATGAAGGTAAAACATTTTTTAACCGGCTTATTTCTTTTTTTATCAGTGTTTCTTTTACCGTTTCAACCTTCAGCCGGCGAAGCGCCCGCGCTGACAAAGGGACAGACGATTTACGTTCCCGCCTATTCACATATTTACAGCGGCAATCGGGAACGACCTTTTTTGCTGGCAGTAACCCTGAGTATCAGAAACATCGATCCTGATAATCAGATCAAAATAACCGCGGCGGACTATCATGAGACGATGGGAGATCGTTTGAAAGACTATATTGACACCCCGGTAACCCTGGAACCATTGGAGTCATTGCGTTATGTCATAGCGGAAAGAGACCGGAGCGGCGGATCCGGGGCCAATTTCATAGTTGAATGGGAGTCTGACCAGCCGGTTAATCCCCCGATTGTCGAATCAATAATGATTGGCACGCAAACACAGCAGGGGGTTTCTTTTACTTCACGCGGGCGCGCCATCATAAAATCGCAGAAGGATTAAAACCCGCTGACCACGGAAGAAGAGGGAAAAGACCATGAACCCTTATTTTATTTCAACGGTGGTGGGAACAATTTTACGGCTCAAGCGGGTTTGCCCCCATTGTAAGCGACCCCAGGTAGTCGCCTCCGACAAAAAACACCTGACAGTCAAGTGCCGCTTTTGTGGCGCGGAGATTCCGCCCAAAAAGCAGGCGGAATAAACAACCGCCTCCAGGCGGCATATGCCGGCGGAGAAAGGAAAATCATGAATAACCGGGATATAATTTTTGAGGTAAACGAGGGCGTCGCCACCCTGACGCTGAACCGGCCGGAGACCCGAAACGTCATCACCGACGCCGGGACCATCGCTGAAATCGAAGCCATCTGCCGTCAGGTCAACCAGGATCTGGACATCCGGGTGCTGATAATTACCGGCGCCGACCCGGCCTTTTCCGCCGGCGGCAACGTCAAGCAGATGGCCGAAAAAACCGGCATGTTCGCCGGCAGCCCGGCCGAGCTCATGGAGAGCTACCGCCAAAACGTGCAGCGGATTCCCCTGGCCGTCCACGGCCTGGAAGCGCCCACCATTGCCGCCGTGAACGGTCCGGCCATCGGCGCCGGCTGCGACCTGGCCCTGATGTGCGACATGCGCCTGGCCTCCGTCCGGGCCCGGTTCGGGGAAACCTTCTTAAACGTCGGCCTTATCCCGGGCGACGGAGGCGCCTATTTTCTGCCCCGGGCGGTGGGCATGGCCAAAGCCTGCGAACTGACCTTCACCGGCGAAGTTATTGACGCCGCCGCCGCGCTGCAAACCGGTCTGGTGAATGAGGTGGTTGATCATGACCAGTTGCTGCCGAAAGCCCGGGAGCTGGCCGGAAAAATCGCCGCCCAGCCTCCCCGGGCCCTGCGCATGGCCAAGCGGCTGCTGTACATGGGCCAGTATATGACCCTGCCCCACCTGCTGGAGCAGTCCGCCGCCTGCCAGGCCCTGTGCCACCATACCCGGGATCACCAGGAAGCCTTGCAGGCCCTGTTTGAAAAGCGGTCCCCGGATTTTAAAGGCAAATAGTCCGGATATGCCCGGTATAAAGGAGAAAGCCATGAACAAGGAAGACCTGGCCGTAAGGCTGGAAAAACAGGAAGGGATCGGACTGATCCGGATCGACCATCCGCCGGTCAATACCCTGGCTCACCCGGTCCGGGAAGGACTGGCGCGCTGCCTGGACCAGGTTCTGGAGGATGAAAAAATTCAGGCCGTGATAATTATCTGCGAAGGCCGCACTTTCTGTGCCGGAGCGGACATCAAGGAATTCAGCCAACCGATTCAGGCCCCGGCCCTGGGCGAGGTCCTGAATAAAATCGAGGACTGCCCCATTCCGGTTATCGCCGCCATCCACGGCACGGCCCTGGGCGGCGGCCTGGAAACCGCCCTGGCCTGTCATTTCCGGGTAGCCATCCCGGACGCCTCCATGGGGCTGCCGGAAGTCCGGCTGGGGTTGATTCCGGGAGCCGGTGGCACTCAGCGGCTGCCGCGGCTGATCGGCCTGACTCCGGCCCTGAAAATAATCACGACCGGCAAGTTCGTTACCGCGGAGGAGGCTCTGGCACTGGGCCTGATCGACGAGCTGGCCCAAGGCGGCCTGGAAAAAAGCGCCTTGTCCCTGGCCGCGGCCATTATTACCGAGAAACGTTCCCCACGCCGGGTCAGAGATTTAACGGAAAAGATTGAGGCCGCCCGGAACGAGCCCGACCTGGTTGACAATTTTCGTCGATCCATGGCCAGTCGGTTCCGCGGGATGGAAGCCCCGGAGGCCGCTATCAAGGCTGTCGAAGCTTGCCTGACCATGTCTTTTGAACACGGCCTGACCTACGAACGCACTTTGTTTGAAGGCCTCATGGCCGGCACCCAGTCCGCGGCCCAGCGCTACTATTTTTTCGCCGAGCGGCAGGCCGCCAAAGTCCCGGATCTGCCCAAATACACCCCTGCCCTGGAAATCAGCCGGGCGGCCGTCATCGGGGCCGGCACCATGGGCGGCGGCATTACCATGAATTTTGTCAATGCCGGCATTCCCGTCACGCTGGTGGAGACCACCCGGGAGAACCTGGACCGGGGGCTGGAGGTAATCCGCAAAAACTATGATGTTTCCGCGGGCAAGGGCAAAATCAGCCCGGCCACGGTCGAGCAGCGTCTGGGCATGATCAGCGGTTCCCTGGCCATAGAGGACGTTATCGACGCGGATATCGTTGTGGAAGCCGTTTACGAGGACATGGCTCTGAAAAAAGAGATATTTACCAGGCTGGACCAGATCTGCGGACCGGAGGCGATTCTGGCCACCAACACCTCCTACCTGGATGTTAACGAACTGGCCGCCCAGACCCGGAGACCGGAATACGTGCTGGGATTGCATTTTTTCAGCCCGGCTAATGTCATGCGCCTGCTGGAAATAGTGCGGGCCGGTCAAACCAGTTTGACCGTGCTGGCCACCGCCCTGAAGCTGGCCGGAAAAATGAAAAAAATTCCGGTAGTCGTGGGCGTCTGCCACGGTTTCGCGGGCAACCGCATGTTCGCCCGGCGCAAGCGCGAAGCTGACGCTCTCATCCTGGAAGGCGCCCGGCCGGAACAGGTGGACCAGGTACTGTACGACTTCGGCTTTCCCATGGGGCCTTTCGCCCTGTACGACCTGATCGGGCTTGATCTGGGCTGGAGCCGGGAAACTTCCACCGGTTCAACCATACGGGAAAAATTATGCGAAATGGGCCGGTTCGGCCAGAAATCCGGGGCCGGTTTTTACAAATATGAAAAAAACGGCCGCCAGCCGATCCCGGACCCGGAAATCGACCGGCTCATCAGGGACTTTGCCGAAGAGCGTGGTTATTCCCGGCGGGACATCTCCGACCGGGAAATACTGGAGCGATGCCTTTATCCCATAATTAATGAAGGGGCCCGGATTCTGGAAGAGGGCGTCGCCTCCCGCCCGGGCGACCTGGACGTAATCTGGGTTAACGGCTACGGCTGGCCGGTCTATCGCGGCGGTCCCATGTTTTACGCCGACTCAATCGGGCTGGGCAATGTTCTGGAAACCATCAAAAGCTACCGGGCCCGTCTGGGGGAAGCATGGGAGCCGGCACCACTGCTGCAACGACTGGCCGCTGACAGGAAAGGTTTCCAGGATTTGACCGGAGCTTGACCGGAACTTGACCGGAACTTGACCAGAACTTGAATTGATGGCTTCATCAAGCCGGTCGTTTCATGATATGATGGCGGATAATAATTAAAAAAATCCGGCTTGAATCAACCAGGAGAACAAACTTGGAATCCGTTGTCATTACCAGCGCCGTCCGGACCCCGGTGGGCCGTTACCTGGGCGCCCTGAAAACAGTGGAAGCTTACGACCTGGGCGCCCTGGTGCTGGAGGCGGCCGTCCGGCGGATCGGCCTTGACCCGGCCCGGGTGGACGAAGTTGTCATGGGCCAGGCCTACCAGAGCGGGGAATACGTCAACATCGCCCGCATGTCCCTGCTCACGGCCGGCTGGCCGGACACCACCCCCGGCCTTACCCTGGATCGGCGCTGCTGCACCGGCCTGGACGTCATCCGCTACGCCGCCATGCTGATCCAGACCGGCCAGGCCGAAATCGTGGTGGCCGGCGGGGTGGAAAGCATGAGCAACGGCGAATTTTACATTCCCGGCAATATTAAGTGGGGCATCGGCGATGAAAAAGGCAGGCCGCGCGGCCACGGTGACCTGTCCCTCCAGGGACTCGTTCTTTATGACCGGCTCCAGCGCGGCCGGGTCATGTCCCAGCCCGAGGCGCGTTACGGGGTGCTGCCCTCGATGATGTCCTGGGCCGAAACCGCCGCCAGCCGGGAGAACATCAGCCGGGAAGCCTGCGACGAGTGGGCCCTGGCCAGTCATCGCAAAGCCTGCGCGGCCATGACCGGGGGGAAATTCGATGACGAGATGGTGCCGGTGACGGTGCCGCAGCCCAAGGGCGACCCCCTGGTGGTGGACAAGGACGAAAACCCCCGGTCCGACACCAGCCTGGAAAAGCTGGCCCGCCTGACCCCGGTCATGGACGGGGTGTGCACGGCCGGCAACTCCTCCTCGGAAAACGACGGGGCCGCGGCGGTAGTGGTCATGTCCGAAAAAAAGGCCGTTGAACTCGGCCTGGATGCTTATGCCGCCGTCAAGGCCGTGGCCGTAACCGGCAGCGACCCCCGGGAGACCTATAAGACCGTGCCGGCGGCGGCGGCAAAAGCCCTGTCCCTGGCCGAATGCGCCCTTAAGGAGATGGATTTGATCGAAATCCAGGAAGCCTTTGCCGCCCAGGTGCTGGCCGACCTGAAAGAGATGGGGGTAGGTGCGGACGAATATCATAAAGTTAACGTCAACGGCTCGGGCATCTCCCTGGGCCATCCCATCGCCGCCACCGGGGTGCGGGTTCTGGTCAGCCTGGTCCACGAGATGAAACGGCGTGACGCCCGCCGGGCCCTGGAGTGCGTCTGCGGCGGCGGCGGTCTGGGCATTGCCGCGGTGTTGGAACGATGAATAAAACAATAGAGCAAGCGGGTTTATGATGGATATTCAAAAAAAACTGACCCAGGTGACCGACCTCAAGGAGCAGGCCCTGCGCCTGCCCCCGGACAAGGCCCATGAATTTATTATTTCTTCGCCGGACGCCCCGGCCATTGTCCACGCCATGGCCGAGCAGGACTTCCACTGCCTGGTTAATGAAATCGGCCCCGGCGACAGCCTGGAACTGCTGGCCCTGGCCACGGACAGCCAGTGGGAATACATTCTGGACGTGGAAGCCTGGCAGCAGGAAAGATTGGCCGTGGCGCCGGTAATTCGCTGGTTTGATCTTTTTATGCAGGCCGATGCCGAGCGATTCATAAATTGGATTTCCACCACCAAAAAAGACTTCCTGGAACTGTTTCTGTACTACAACGTGGAAGCGGGTATCTGTGATGACGACCAGAACCCCTCGGAATTTGACGACGACTTTTTCACTTTTGATGATCTTTTTTTTCTGCGGTTTATCAAAACCGGACGCGAGGTCCTGCCCCCGGACGAAACCACGGCCGGCTACCGCGACCAGGTGCTTTATGATTTCATGAAGCGGATGGCCGGCGGCGACGACCCGCAGCCGTTCCGGGACCTGCTCTTTTACTCGACCGCGGTGATTCCGGCCGAAGCCGAGGAAGAGGCCTACCGCTTACGAAACGTCCGGCTGGCGGAAAAAGGATTTCTGCCCTTTGACGAAGCCATCGGCATTTACCAGCCGGTGTCCGACCCCGGCCGTTTGCCGAAAAAAGAAACCTCGGACTCAAGCCCTGCCCTGAATATGCCGGTCCCCCTGACGCCGACCACGACCATGGATGAATCCATGCTTTTTGCCCGGGCCCTGGAATTGATTGACTCCTCGGAAGCATGGCGCGGCCTGCAGGCAGAGCTGGTCGCCCTGTGTAACCGTATCGCCGTCGCTGATCAGGCCCTGATCAGGGAAAAATCGTCACTGGGAGCTGTGGTCAGAAAAGCCTGCGGCTATATCGGCCTGGGTCTGACCGAACTGGCCGGCACGGAGGAACAGCTTGACCCTGACCCGGCCAGAGTGGTGGCGGCCTTGAAAGAAAATTTTCTGGCCGATATTTTCCGGATCGGCTACAATCAGGCGGTAGCCCTCAAGAAGCGGGCGGATCGCTGGTACCGCGACAGCTGGTTCCGGCAATGCAGCCTGCCGGTCAGTTTCTGGGGAGATACCGCCCAGGCGACCCTGTCCGGCCTGCTGGTCAAACGGCCGCTGTTTTATGACGTCAACCTGGAAGGCGGCCGTTACCGGGAGTTTGAAAATCCGGCCGACCTGCTGACTACCACCAAGGTACTGGACCGCCTCATGGTCATTGACGATCTGCTGGGACAGACCACCGTCGATCCTACCCCGGTTTCTTTTGAAGTACTGACCTATAAAAACCTGCTGCTGACCCTGTGGGCCAGAGATTGCCTGGGACTGCCGCCGATAGTCGATTTTATTGAAATGGAGTCTTTCCGGACCTTTTACGGCGACCTGTTGTCCGCCGCGCCGGCCGCCAAGGACGACTTTGCCGACGCCCTTGACGCCTCTTCCCGGCGTGAAATAAAAGATTACTGGAAACAGATGTTTCTGGACTGGTTAGCCATGATAACCGGTCAGTCCGCCTACCATATATCCCAGCGCGCCGGGTCAGTGCTGGAGGATCTGTTTGAAGAAATCGAAGAGACCTTCGGCCGGGTTACCCCGGACGATCTTGATCCGCGCTACGTGGAACTGTTTCTGGTCTGCTGACAATCGCTCCTGCCGGATGCCTCTCCAGAGGCCTTGACCCGAGCCCCGCGCTTGTCAGCTGATCCTGAATTTTTCACCAGGCCGTCAATACTCCAGGGAGAACAATTGTCAGGATGAAAGCCCGCTTACTTGAGATATTAAGAACCGGAACCGTTGCCGTTGACGACCTGAAAAGAGAACTTTCCGCGGAAGTCGAACGGATTGAAGAAGAAATCAAGGAACTGGCCGCTCTGGGATATGAGATTGAAAAAACGGACCGCCACTACCGCCTGGTCACCTCACCTGACATTCCCTTTGCCTGGGAATTTCCCGGCCGCCAGGAGCGGGTTCATTATTTTCAGGAAACCGGCTCCACCATGGATCTGGCCCGGGCAATGGCCCGTGACGGCTGTCCGCACGGTACGGTCATTATCGCCGGAACGCAGACCCGGGGGCGCGGCCGGATGGATCGGACCTGGCTATCAGCCGCGGGCGGCCTTTATTTCACCATGGTGCTGCGACCGGATCTGTCCCCGGCCGAGGGTTTCCTGCTGAATTTCCTGGCCTCCCTGACCCTGGCCGGAATGCTGCGCCGCGAAAGCGGCCTTCCGGCGGCCGTAAAATGGCCCAACGATATTCTGGTCGAAGGCCGAAAACTGTGCGGCATGCTCTCGGAAATGAGCGCCACCAGCGACACTCTTCATTCCGTTAACCTCGGTATCGGCCTTAACGTCAACAACAACCCCACCGTGGAAACTCCGCAAGCAGCCTCCCTGAAAATGCTGACCGGTCGTGACTTCTCCCGGATCAGCCTGCTGTCCCGCTTTCTGGATGAGTTTGAGGCGGGATTGACGAATCTCCACCCGGCCGATGTTATTCGCCGCTGGAAAGAGGCCGCCACCGGTTTGGGCCGGCCGGTGACGGTGGTTACCCGCCAGGAGGAGATCCGGGGGGTGGCCGAGGACGTGGCCGAGGACGGCTCACTGCTGGTACGGCTGGAGGACGGCACCCGCCGGCAGGTGATTTACGGTGATTGCTTTCCCGGCTGAAACCGGACCAGCCGGGCTGTTCACTTGCCGGATAAT
>JAWOCW010000266.1:0-7006 GCA_046483615.1 Desulfosudaceae bacterium | reverse complement strand
CGGAGGCCTGATCCGGAACCCGGACTTTCGGCCGGTCGCGTCCGGGAGGTCGCGTCCGGGAGGTCGCAGCCGTTCCCAGGCGGTCTCTCCCACCCGGTCCTTCAAGGCCCGGTTCATGGATTGCGAGGACTGAACAGAGGCCGGGCCGATCCGGGGTTTTAATAGCTGGGTCCCCGGCGCCTGGAGGAGCGCTTCTTGCTCTTTTTGCCGTCCGGATTGGCCTGGTTTACCTTGATGGTGCTGCCGTCGACGAATTTTCTGTTCAAGGCCTTGATGGCCTTGTCGGCTTCGGAGTTGCTCGGCATTTCGACAAAACCGTAGCCCTTGGGCTGGCCACTGAACCGGTCGGAAATCAACTTGACGTTTTCTACTTCACCAAACTCGGCGAACATGGCTTCCAGGCTCGCCTGGGTAAAGCCGGCCGGCAGATTGCCCACGTAAATATTCATGAAAAATCCTTTTTTTTGACCGCGATTGAGAACAAAAAGGGCATTCATCTTTATTGTTCGATGAATGCCCTTTGTTTTGATGTATGATTAAGCGATTAAAGCTTGGTTACATTCTGAGCGGCCGGGCCTTTCTGGCCCTGTTCAATGTCGAAAGAGACCCTGTCCCCTTCGTTTAATGACTTGAAACCGGCTTCATTGATGGCTGAATAATGCACAAACACGTCGGGACCATCTTCCTGTTCGATAAAACCAAAACCTTTCTGATCGTTAAACCATTTAACAATACCGTCACTCATGCTTACATCCTCCTTCATCTTTCTTTTTAAAATTTGTTCAACATTTTTTACTGGAGGATGCCGTTCTGCAATGAATCGTTCCTTCAGAAAAACCACCCCGGCAACCCCCGGCCGGAATGTTAATGTTGTTGACACTTAATAAAATTCTACCAGCATATTTTTCAAAATCAAGTAATTTTTTAATTTATCAATTAAATATGTTTTTTGTTTTGACGGTGCTTTATTCCTCATCCCGGACACTGCCCCGGGTTTTTTTCAGGCGGCTTCGATGGAGTTTGGCTTCTTTGATCCGTTTTTGGGAAGCGGCTGAGGGGCGGGTTTTTTTGCGGGGAGTCGGTTTGCGAGTGGCCTTGAGGATCAGGGCGGCCAGGCGGTCCCGGGCGTCCCGGCGATTTTTCTCCTGGCTCCGGTAGCGGCGGGCCTCAATGATAAGGACGCCGTCACTGTTGAGGCGCCGGCCGGCCAGTTTCATCAACCGCTGCCGCACTTCTTCCGGCAGCGCCGGCGATCCGGCCACGTCAAAACGCAGTTGTACCGCCGAGGAAACCTTGTTGACGTTCTGCCCCCCCGGACCGGAGCCGCGTATAAAGGAGAGCTCAATCTCGTTTTCATTTAAAACAATCTGGTCGGTAACGGTAAGCATGACGGGGTTATTCCAAAAAAAACCTGTATTCCTGATATGGTTTATATTATACAATGAATAATGATTTTTAAAAAAGATTAAAAGCCCGTCTTCGGGCTGACCCGCATATTTTATGAAATATCATATTTTATGAAATATTTGGGATAAGGCAGGTCATGCCGGATAAATCCTTGAACATAATTCCGGACAGGGTGGGCACGATTCATCTGGTGGCTGCCTGCGGCACCGGTATGGCGGCCCTGGCCTGCCTGCTCCGGGATCTGGGATACCAGGTGACCGGCTCCGACCACAATGTTTATCCTCCCATGAGCGACCTGCTGGCCGACCGGGGCATCCCGGTAGCCGCCGGTTTCGCGGCGGAAAACCTGGCCCATCAACCGGATCTGGTGGTGGTGGGCAACGCCGTCAGCGGGGACAATCCGGAGGCCGTGGCCGTCCGGGAGATGAGACTGCCCTATTGTTCCATGCCCCAGGCGCTTAACCATTTTCTCGCCAATGACAAGTCGGTCCTGATGGTCTGCGGCACTCACGGAAAAACCACCACCACCGCTCTCCTGGCCTGGATGCTTCAGACGGCCGGCCTGGATCCTTCCTTCATGATCGGCGGCCTGGTCAGGAATTTTGATGGCAATTACCGTTTGGGCCAGGGGCCGCACATGGTCATCGAAGGCGATGAATACGACACCGCTTTTTTCGACAAGACTTCCAAATTTCTGCATTACCGTCCCGCCGTAACGGTTGTCACCGGGGTGGAGTTTGATCATGCCGATATTTTCGCCGATCTGGCGGAGGTTAAGGCCAGTTTTGGAGAGCTCCTGTCGGGTTTGTCCCCGGACAGCCGGCTGTTCGCTTTTGACGCCGACCAAAATCTGGCGGACCTTGTCAAACAAGCCCGTCCGGTGGTGGAATTTTACGGGGAAAGTCCGGAGGCTGCCTGGCGCCTGGAGCAGGTCCGCCTGCTGCCGCCGAAAAGCGAATTTACCGTCATGAAAAACGGCCGTTTTTATGGCAGGTTTGTGACGCCTCTGGCCGGTCGTTACAATCTCGTCAACGCCCTGGCCGCCCTGGCCGTTGCCGACAGCGTCGGTGTTACCCGGGAAAAGATCGGCCAGGCCCTGGATAGTTTCAGCGGCGTCAAGCGTCGCCAGGAAGTGCGGGGCGTCAAGAACGGTATTACCGTTATGGACGATTTCGCCCATCATCCCACGGCCGTGGCCGCGACCATCGCCGGAATCCGTCCGTTTTATCCCGAGGGGCGGCTGATAGCGGTCTTCGAACCCCGGACCAACACCAGCATGCGGGATGTTTTTCAAAAGGACTATGCCGGGGCTTTTGAGGGAGCCGACCTGGTCTGCGTCAGCGATCCTCCTTTCCCGCGAAAGATTCCGGAAGGGCACCGTTTTTCTTCCGTCCGGCTGGCCGCGGATTTAAACAGCCCAAAGCGGCCGGCCTTTCGTTTTCCGGACGCGGCCGCCATAGTGGATTTTCTCGCCCGGCAGGCTCGTTCCGGGGATCTCATCCTGGTCATGTCCAACGGCGGGTTTGATAATATCCAGGAAAAACTGCTGGCACGTCTATAATAGAATGGTTGATAAAATCACCCGTTTGACTTGACCCTAAACCGGTGATAAGGGATTGATATAACCTCAGCTGTGACAGATCTCTTAATCCGCGGGAGGACACATGAAAAAAGATATCAATCAATTGTTCGTCTATCCTAAAACCTGGGTGTCCCGGGAAACCGGGGAAATCGCCAAATCGGTCCGTCAGTGGGCCAACAAGGAAATCGTCTCCCGGCGTCTGGAATACCAGGATGATTACGACAATCTTTTTCCCCGCGTCAGGGGCCTGCTGGCTCTTGATATCGGCTGCCAGGGGCTGATGTTCTCGGCCGAAGAGGGCGGCCTGGGTTTTAACCGGGTCGACGCGGCCACGCTGCTGGCCGTTATCTTAAAAGAGATCGGCCGGGCTGATGCCAGTATCGGTTTTATTCATGCCGTGGAATATGCCGGCTCGGCTGTACTGGCTGGTGAGGACAGTGGCGGAACCGGTCTGGCCGGCCGCCTGGCGCCGCTCTTTTGCGGAGATGCCTTGAACACCATGGCACCGGTTTTGCCGGCCGGAGGACGAGTCGGCCGGGACTACCCCCTGTTCGAAGGACGCCCCCTCCGGGCCACCCTGGCTAACGCCAACGACGGCTACACCATTTCCGGAAAATCCCTGCGTCCCCTGGATCTCGGTGCCGATGCCGCCGTGCTGGCGGTTGTCTGCGCCGATCCCGACAATAATCCCGCCCTGGCCTTGATCCCGGCTGATGCCGACGGTGTTGTTCGGGGAGAGCCTTTTCGAAAAACCGGCCTGGATGGATGCCGCAACACCGACATTGATCTGGACCGGGTAGCGCTGGCCGCCGATCAGGTTCTGTCGGGTGAAGCGCCGGTCCGGGCTTTTTACGCCTGGCTTAATCTGCTGCTGGGCGCGGTCAGCACCGGCGCTGCCATGGGGTGCCTGGAAGTGGTCGGGGAATGGTCGGAAGAGCGGGTCATCAAAGCCGGCGGGCTGATCAAGGACAATCCCTTGTGCGCCGCGGTTTTGGCCGAGGCCTACGAAGAAGTGGCCATAGCCTGGACCATGAGTCACCACCTGGCCCACGCTTTGGCCAACCCCGGGGAATGGGGCGCCGCCGGCAGTTCCCAGATGTTCGCCTATTCTCAGATGAGTGGCCGGCGGATTCAGGCCGGGGCCCTGTTGGCGGTTAATAAGATGATGGAGTTAATGGCCTCCGAGGGATACGCCCGGGAAGGACGGGTTGAAAAATCCTGGCGGGACATCAAAACAATTCAGTCGGCCCTGTGCGGCATCGGCGGCGAAGCGCCGGTTCGGCTGGACGTGGCCCGGTATGTTTTTGACAGCCGGGTGGTGTAGTCGGCATACCCCGGTAAACGCCGTGTTATCATGATGGAGGACGACCCATGAAATCATTTGACGAATTTTCAAGGCCGATCGAGCGGCTTTCTCCCATGGAAAAACCATTGCGCATGGTCATTCGCAAATGGGCGGAAGAAGAAGTAATCCCGTATCGGCGGGAATATGACGAGGACTGGCAGGATCACAGCCTGATTGAGCCGGCCATGAAAAAGATCTGCGTGGATCTGGGCATTCAGAAAGCTCTTTTTCCGGAAGAACTGGGCGGCTGGGGGCTGGGTTCTTCCGATTCCATGGCCGCCATGGTTTTTGCCTTGTGCGAGGAGATGGCCCGCGGTGACAGCGCTCTGGCCCTGGCCAATCTCTGTTCCCAGTGGTCACTCAGCACTTTTTTGATAAAACCGGACATAAACATGCGTTTGGCCAGAGAGCTGGCTCCCATGTTCTGCCGCACCGATAAACTCTGCATCTGCTGCCAGGCCATGACCGAACCCCAGGGCGGTTCCGATATTGAAAACATGGATTTGCTGCATGGAAAAACCATTCAGACCACGGCCCAGCTGGACGGCCAGGAGTGGGTCATCAACGGCCACAAGTTGTGGCCGACCAATTCCGGCGGCACGGCCGATCTGTTCGGAGTTCCCTGCACCACCCGGCCGGGCTCCGACGATCCCCGGGACTTTGCTTATATTATGGTACCGGCCCATTTAAAAGGGGTCAAGCAGAGCGGTCCCTATCAGAAAGCAGGCATGGCGGCCGATAAAAACGGGGATATCTGGTTTGACAATGTGCGGGTTCCGGATTTTTACCGGGTCCAGGGACCGGGCAAAGACGCTGAGGCCTTCAAGCGCATCGTTCCCATGGGGCTTTTGGGCAGTGTCGGTTTCGCCATGGGAGCCATGATCAATGTCTATGAAATATTATATGATTTCGTGACCGCCACCAGCTTCGGCAATCGTCCTTTGAAGGAAAATGACGCCGTGGCCGGGGTGATCGGGAAAATTGCCGGGGACATTGATATCTGCCGGATTCTTTCTTATGAAGTCGTGCGCCTGATCGACAGCCGCGGCAAGGTGGGCGGGCATCCTCTCCATTCCGAGGAAACCATTGCCAAAGCCCGGAACATCAAGGCCTTTGTTTGCGATCAGATGGTCGAGAATATCGGCAAAGCCATGGACATCCTGGGCGTTCACGGCAGTGATCGGGCCCGGGACGTGGAAAAGCACTGGCGGGACGTCAAAATGATTCAACTCTGGCTGGGCGGCAAGCAACTCTGCCAGGCCGAAGCGGTGCGCTATTTCTTTAATTGCCAAACCATTTAGCCGGAAATCAAGGATTCCGACAGGGGTACTATCATGACCGATCCGACGGACAAGGGCCTGATTGACGCGGCCGACCGGGTGCTGTCACAGCTGCTGCAAAGCCCCGCCTTTAAGAACAGCAGCCGGGTTCTTTTCAACAATCTCGACGCTGACTCTTCCCGGCGGCTGATCCGGACGATTCTGTGGCAGGACAGTGATTTTACCCTGTCTTTGATGGCGGCCGCGCCGGCGCTGGGCAACGCCCTGGTTTATCTGGTGGATGAACTGCTGGATCAGTTGGAAGACAAGTTCCCGCCCGATATGCTGGCCGGCTACCTGGAAAACTCGCTACGGGAGATTGACCGGGAGACCCTGGATCAGGCGCGTCAAAAAGCCGAGAACATGGTGGAGGCGCTTTATCCGGTTATGGTCGAGGCACTGCGGCCGTCCTCGGAGTCGACCGGGGAGTCGACCGGGGAGTCGACCGGGAAGTCGACCGGGGGGCCGACCGCGGAGCCGGGTGGCGCCGGTGGTGACGGCCCGGTGGCAGGCGATGTCGCCGGGAGCGCGCCTCCGGGCGACCAGGCCGGCGGGGAGGAAGAGGATTCGGCTGAAACGGAACCGGCCGCCGAATCGGCCGGGGTACTGGCGGAAATATTGAGGACCTCGTTTTTAAAAGATATGTTACGCGAAGGCCTGAACTCGGTTGATCCCGAAAAAGGCCGCGCCGCGGCCCGCGCTCTGCTGTGGGAAGACATGGAAACCGGGTTCGCGGTGCTGGGAGCTTTGCCGGCCTTGATAAATTTTTATATCAACACCGTCGCCGAACTCGGAACCCAGCTTTCCGATAAAATTCCGCCCCGATTGTTTGTTTCCTTTGTGGGCGATGTTTTGTCTGAGATAGATTTTGAAGCTGCCGCCCAGGGACTGGAAAACTGGCAGCAGCTGGGCCAGTCCCTGGTCCGGGAGGGCGGCCTCGACCTGGATACCCGGTTGCATGAGCTGCTGACCAATCCGGTTACCACGCGGACCATGGCGCGGGGCTTGAACCAGGGACTGGCCTGGGTCAACCGCCTGGAAGAGAAACATCCGGGCACCATCCGGGACTTTCTGTCCGGGGTGGTGGCGGCCGCCGACAAAAATGAGATTAACCAGGCCACGCGGCATGTTACCGAAGCAGTGCTTGACCAGCGCCCGCCGTTTTTCACCATTGCCTGGCGAACGGTTAAACTTTATCTGTGGGGCTGGTTCAAGCGATCGCGCTAACCTGAATATTTCATGAAATATCCGGGCTCGGACTTTATCTTTCTGATTCTAAAAAGAACTTGACGAATTTTCAGGGTGCCTGTATAGGTAAGTGTTTTTTTAAGTTCGGTCCGGGTTGGAGAGGGC
>JAWOCW010000116.1:0-3618 GCA_046483615.1 Desulfosudaceae bacterium | reverse complement strand
GCCTGATCCGAGCAGGACAGAAGCGACCATGAGATTAGTGCCAGCAGGATCAGGCTCAGCGATTTTTTCATGATGATTATATTCTCCTTCAATTTTCTTTTGAGACTCCGGTTAAAATTTTAGGTTTAAACTTTCGGGTTAATGATTACAGGTTGCTTCCATCAATAGCGATCTTAGCATGTTTTGTCAATAATGTCCCGGCCTCCGGCAGAGCAGGCAAAACAGGACCTTGATGCCTTCGTAAAAAGTTGGGGTCAGACGGCAAAGTAAAAAGTCCCGGCCTCGTCATTCCGGCGAACGCCGGAATCCAGAACCACTTGATCTTACTGGACCCCGGCTTCCGCCGGGGTGACGAAAGATGAGCCGGGGTGACGAAAGATGAGCCGGGGTGACGAAAGATGAGCCGGGGTGACGAAAGATGGTAAATCTCGACTTTTACGAGACCGATAACAAGGGTCCGGGTTGTTTTAATCGTTTTTTCACGCTTTCTTAATATATTCCTAACATTTCAGGGTTATCTTCTTCATGAAAGCAACAGCATTTCGGCTGCTGCGGGTTGTTGTGACAGAAAACCAAAAATTAAACTTAAGGAGCTATTATCATGAGAAAATTCAAAAGTCTGACCAGGGCGGCCATCCTGCTGCTGGCCTCCATTTTACTGGGCGGTCCCGCTGCCGCGGATCAACTGGTCATCAAGGGGTCCACCACTGTCCTGCCGATTTCCCAGGCGGTTTCCGAAGCGTTTATGAATGATACCGGGATAGCGATATCGCTTTCCGGCGGCGGATCCGGCAACGGCATCAAGGCCATGCTCGACGGCACCACCGATATTGCCATGGCCTCCCGGTTTATCAAGGACAAGGAAGTGCAGCGGGCCTGCGGTAAGGGAGTTCACCCGGTTCCGTTCCGGATTGCCCTGGACTGCATCGTGCCGGTGGTTCATCCGAAGAATAAGGTTGACGATCTTTCCACTGATCAGTTAAAAAAGATTTACCAGGGAAAGATCACCAACTGGAAAGAGGTTGGCGGCCGTAACGGACAAATCGTGGTCCTTTCCCGGGACAGCTCTTCAGGCACGTTTGAAGTCTGGGGTGACATTGTTCTGGAAGGTGAGCGCGTCTCTCCCCGGGCGTCAACGGTGGCTTCCAACGGCGCCGCCGTGGCAACCGTGTCCAAAACCAGGGGAGCCATCGCCTATATCGGTCTGGCTTACCTTAACGACAGCCTGAAACAGGTCAAGGTTAACGGAGTCATGGGCAGCGAAGGCACTACCCAGAGTGACCAGTACCCGGTCAGCCGTCCTCTGTACATGTTCACCAACAGCTGGCCGGAAGGCAACTCTTTGAAGTTTATCAACTATCTTTTTTCCGCCCGGGGACAGAAACTGGTCCAGGAGGCAGGCAGTATTCCGATTTTTACCCCGTAAAGGCAGTCTGTGAACAGCGGCGGTGCTATTCGGGCCGCCGCTTTTAAAATGAAAAATGGTGCCCGGTATGATGATGCTGATTAAAAGGCAGACAACGGAAAAAGCTATCAAGGCCATGTTTTTCATGGTGGCGCTGGCCTCCATCACAACCCTGCTGCTGATCGCCCTGTTTCTGTTCGCGGAAGGCTTGCCGATTCTCCAGTATACCAGCTGGCACGATTTTCTGTTCGGCCGCCTGTGGTATCCCACCGACGATGATCCTCTTTTCGGTATTCTGCCGCTCATAGCCGGCTCCGGCTTTGTGACCCTGGTATCATCGTTGATTTCCGTGCCGCTCGGTATTATGACGGCCATTTACATCGCGGAAGTCGCCGGCAAGCGGGCGGCCGAAATAATCAAGCCCCTGGTGGAGGTGCTGGCCTCGGTGCCGTCGGTGGTGGTCGGCCTTTTCGGACTGGGTGTTTTCGCCCCGTTTCTGCAAAAGGTTTTCGGCATCCCTATGGGCCTCAACCTCTTCAACGCCTCCTTGATGCTGGCTTTTATGGCGGTACCGACCATCTGCAGCATCTCTGAAGACGCCATCCACAGCGTTCCGGATTCCCTGCGGGAAGCTTCCCTGGCTCTGGGCGCCACCCGTTTTGAAACCATTGTCAAGATTGTTCTGCCCGCCTCGGCTTCCGGTATTGGCACGGCGGTCATTCTGGGCATGTCCCGGGCCATCGGGGAAACCATGGTGGTGCTGATGGTGGCCGGCGGAGCCGCCATCATCCCCACCTCTTTATTTGACCCGGTCCGGCCGATGCCGGCCAGCATTGCCGCGGAAATGGCTGAAGCCCCTTTCAGAAGCGACCATTACCATGCCCTTTTCGCGATTGGAGTGGTTTTGTTTCTGTTTACCTTTTTGTTTAACCTGACCGCGGATATCATGGCCGATCGGTTCAAGAAAAAACAGTTGAGTGGATGATTTTATGGTTATCAACACTTCTTTCAGAAAAAGCCAAAAGAGTTCTGACAAACGGGTGAACAGGCGGCGCTGGCGGCAGAATCTCTTTTTCAATTTGTTCCGGCTGGCCGCCCTGATTAATGCCGCGGCCCTGCTGGTGGTGGGCTATTTTGTCGTGTCCCGGGGCGCCGGCAGTATCAGCTGGTCGTTTCTGACCCGTCCGCCCACTGATTCCATGACCCAGGGGGGGATTATGCCCTGTATCATCGGAACTTTTTATCTGTCTGCCGGGGCGATACTGGTCGCGCTGCCGATCGGGGTGGCTTCGGCCGTTTACCTGCGGGAATACGCCGGCGGCGGCAAGGTGATGCGGATTATCCGTTTTGGGATAAACACCCTGGCCGGGGTGCCGTCCATCGTTTTCGGATTGTTCGGCCTGGCCTTTTTCTGCATCGTGCTGAACATGGGGGTCAGTATTCTGGCCGGCTCGCTGACCCTGGGCGTCATGACCCTGCCGGTCATTATCGGTTCCACGGAAGAGGCCTTGAAGGCCGTCCCCGACGGTTATCGGGAGGCTTCGCTGGCCCTGGGAGCCACCAAGTGGCAGACCATTTATAAAGTGGTCCTGCCGGCGTCGACTCCGGAGATCCTGACCGGGGCCATTCTCGGGCTGGGCCGGGCCGCCGGGGAAACAGCCCCGATCATGTTTACGGCCGCGGTTTTTTTTACCCCGATTCTGCCGTCGAATCTGTTTGATGAAGTCATGGCCCTGCCTTATCATATTTACGTCCTGGCTACCCAGGGCAGAAATATAGCGGTCACCGAGCCGCTACAATACGGCACCGCCCTGGTCCTGATCGCCCTGGTTTTCGGCATGAACCTGGCGGCCATTATTATAAGGGCCAGGCTGCGCCGGAAATTAAAAGGCCAATAACCGGGCATTAAGGATGAACTCGGAAACAGTCCAAATTGGGACGGCAAAGTAAAAAGTTCAAGATCAAGGCTTGCGCAATCACGAAGAATGCAGCGTACTTTTATAGTACGTGAAATTCTGAGTGATTGCGCGTAACGCAGATATTGGACTTTTTACGAAGCCGTCAAAATTATGGCCTACGAAAAAGGGATGCTAATCTGTAAAATGTCGCGATGAATACTTAAAATTTTAAGTTTGGAGGAAGATTTCTCATAGGGGCAGCTGCCCATTCTACAAGAGCTCCTTCGAGTTTTACACGTTCCACCAGTGTAAATG
>JAWOCW010000227.1:0-11707 GCA_046483615.1 Desulfosudaceae bacterium | reverse complement strand
CGTTCGAGACAAGGCCGGTATTATCCGATCCGGTCGAGTGCGTCGCGGCGGTCTTCGACTGGAACCTGATCGTATTTCATCGTGGTTTTCGCAGATTTATGTCGGAGGGCCCGGATCGTCTACGGTTTCCGCATCGCCGTCTTCTTTTCTTTGGCCCTGCTGGCCGTCAACTACACCATCGGCGCCGCCATCGGCAGCGCCATGGGTTACTGGGGCGGCAAATTCGACCTGTTTTTTCAGCGTGTCATCGAGATCTGGAGCAACGTCCCCTTTCTTTACATCATCATTATCATTTCCTCCATTATCGTACCCAGTTTCGTCCTGCTGCTGGCGATCATGGCCTTTTTCGGCTGGATTTCCCTGACCTGGATAATGCGCACCATGACCTACAAGGAAAAAGCCCGGGAATACGCCCTGGCAGCCCGGGCCATGGGGGCCTCGGACGTGAGAATCATTTTTTCCCATATTATCCCCAACACCATTTCCATAATTGTCACCTTCGCCCCTTTTTCCGTGGCCGAAGGCATTATCGCCCTGACCTCCCTGGACTACCTGGGATTCGGGCTGGCTCCGCCGACCCCCAGCTGGGGTGAACTGCTCCACCAGGGCTGGGCCAACATGGACGCCTGGTGGATCGTCTGGTCGGTGGTGGGGGCCATGGTGGCCACCCTGACCATGGTGACCTTTACCGGCGAAGCGGTGCGGGAGGCGTTTGACCCCAAAATGCACACGGTTTATGAATAAATATTGGAATAAGGAGAGGATCATGAGAAAAGCGGGCCTGACCATCATTGCCACCATCATCATCGGCTGCTTGATCGTTGCCGGATGCGCGCCTGAAACCGACCGGGACAAAACCGCCGCCGAAAACGGATCAGCGACGCCCGGGGCCTCCGCCCCCTACCGGGCGCCCCTGGCTGAATCCGGGCCGCCGGCCGACCTCGAATGGCTGACCAATGACAGCGATCCCCTGTTCGCCTCACCACGAGCCGAACAAGGCGGCCGCCTGAACCTGTCTTTGATGAGCTTTCCCATGACCTTCCGGGTGGTCGGCCCGGACTCCAACGGCAGTTTTCGCAGCGCCATCCTGGGCAACCAGATGGGACTGGTTTCGATCCATCCCAACACCGAAAACATTATCCCGGAAATCGCCACCCACTGGGCTTACGGGGACGATAAAAAAACCATGTATTTCAAACTCAACCCCCAAGCCCGCTGGTCGGACGGCCAGCCGGTGACCGCTCATGATTTCGCCTACACCCTGGAGTTCATGCGCTCGCCCCATATCATCGCGCCCTGGTACAACGACTATTACACCAATGAAATTGAGCGGGTCATTGTCTACGATTACCGGACCCTGGCGGTGGTTTCCACCAAACCCCAGCCGGATCTTCACCTGAAGCTGTCGCTGCGACCCATCCCCAGCCATTTTTACGGTCAACTGGACGAATCTTTCGTGCAGGAGTTTAACTGGAAACTGGCCCCCAACACCGGGCCCTATCAGATCACCGATTTTAAAAAGGGTAAATATATTGAATTTTCCAGAAAGCCGGACTGGTGGGCCCGGGATCTGCGCTATTTTAAAAACCGGTTCAACGCGGATCAGGTCAAATATACCGTCATCCGGGATTTTGACATGAACTGGGAGCATTTCAAAAAAGCCCGGGTGGACGTGTTTGACATTACCATGCCCAAATTCTGGCATGTCAAAACCAAGACCCCGGTGGTTGAAAACGGTTATGTTAATAAAATCTCTTTTTACAACGACACCCAGCGATCCGCCCGGGGCATGTGGCTCAACCTGGACAAGCCGATTTTCGCCGACCAGCGCGTCCGGTACGCCTTTGCCCATGCCATGAACGTCAACCGGGTCATTGAAAAGGTCCTGCGGGGAGATTACTACCGGCTGGAACACGGTTTCATGGGCTACGGCGATTACACCAATGCCGACATTTCCGCCCGGCGCTACGACCTGGACAAGGTAACCGGCTACATGCGGGAGGCCGGTTTTCACCGCGGTCCGGACGGTATCTGGGAAAAGGACGGCCTGCGGTTCTCGGTCGACGTCACCTACGGCTTTGAGGGGCACACCGACCGGCTGGTGGTCTTGAAGGAAGAAGCCCGCCGGGCCGGTATTGAGCTGAACTTGAGAAAGCTCGACTCCTCGGCCGCCTTCAAGCAGATTCTGGAAAAAAAGCACGACGTGGCCTGGATGGGCTGGAGCACCTCCCTGCGGCCCCAGTACTGGGAGCACTTTCACTCGGTTAACGCCCATAAGCCCCAGACCAACAACATCACCAACACCGACGATACGGTCATGGACGAGCTGATCACGGAATATCGCGACAGCCTGGATGAAGAGGAACGCGCCCGGCTGTCCCGGCAGATTCAGGCCAGAATTCACGAAATCGGCTGCTACGTTCCCACCTTCCTGGTGCCTTACGTGCGCCAGGCCTGCTGGCGCTGGTGGCGCCTGCCCGATCCGCCCGGCACCCGCCACACTTCCGACCTGTTTGAACCATTTGACTCTACCACCGGCGGGTTGTTCTGGTTTGACCAAAAAAGACATGACCAGACCCGACAGGCCATGCGACAGGACACCTCCTTTGACCCGACCACCATTATCGACCAGACCTATTTCAAGGACGACCTATAATATCATGACGGCACTCCACCCATCTTTGCTGACCGTGGAAGGGCTGACCGCTTCCTTTGCCACCGACGAAGGCCGCCTGCGGGCGGTGGACGAGATCGCCTTTCAGGTCAACCGGGGAGAAGTGCTGGGACTGGTGGGTGAATCCGGCTGCGGCAAAAGCGTTACCGCCCTGTCGCTCATGCGCCTGCTGCCCAAACCGGCCGGCCGCATCGAAAGCGGACGCGTTTTATTCGACGGCACCGACCTGACCGGCCTGCCCGCCGCGGCCATGCGTCATCTTCGCGGCCGCCGCCTGGCCATGATTTTCCAGGAACCCATGTCCGCCTTGAACCCGGTCCATTCGGTGGGCAAGCAGCTCCGGGAAGTGTTCCGGATTCAAACCGGGCTGACCAGCAAAAAAACTGCCAACGACAAGGCCATCGCCTTGTTGCGAAAAGTCGGCGTTCCTGACCCCCGGCGGCGGCTGCAGGAATTTCCTCACCAGATATCCGGGGGGACCCGCCAGCGGATCATGATCGCCATGGCCCTGGCCGGCAGCCCGGACCTGCTCATCGCCGATGAGCCGACTACCGCCCTGGACGTCACCATCCAGGCCCAGATTCTGGATCTGATCAAGGCCATGCAGCGGGATCTGGGCATGGCCGTCATCCTGATCACCCATGACCTGGGCGTTATCGCCGAGACCTGCGACCGGGTCAGCGTCATGTACGCCGGAAAAATAGTGGAAACCGCCCCGGTCAGAATTCTCTTTCAAACCCCGGCCCACCCCTACACCCGGGGATTACTGGACTCCATGCCCCGCCTGGAGAACCGGCGCAAGAGCCGCCTGAACGTCATTGCCGGCATGGTGCCGTCGCTGAACGAGCTGCCGGACGGCTGCCGCTTTCAGAACCGCTGCCGGCGGGTCCGGGAGGTCTGCCGGCAGACGGAACCGCCCTTGATCAGTATCGCTGAAAATCATACCGCCGCCTGCCACTTCGTTGACCGGGGAGGTCCCTGATGAGTCCTGACCAGCCTTTACTGATGGTGGATGGCCTGAAAAAACACTTTCCCATCCATGGTGGCATATTGCTGCGCCAGGTGGGTTCGGTCTACGCGGTGGACGGGGTTTCCTTTACCATTCCCGCCGGCCGCACCCTGGGTCTGGTGGGAGAATCCGGTTGCGGCAAAACCACAGTGGGACAATGTGTTCTGCGATTATATCCGCCCACGGCCGGTGCCATCCGCTTTGACGGCCGGGATATGGCCCGGCTCAACCGGACAGAACTGCGCCGGGTCCGCAAAAAAATTCAGGTAATTTTTCAGGACCCATTTGAATCGCTGAATCCTCGCCACACCGTGGAATATATCCTGGAAGAACCGTTCCGGATTCACGGCCTGGGCGACCGGGCGGAACGGCGACGCCGGATTTTGCATCTTCTGGACCGGGTCGGTCTGCCTGAAAACGCGGCCGGCCGTTTCCCCCACGAATTCAGCGGCGGCCAGCGGCAGCGGGTGGGCATCGCCCGGGCCATTGCCCTGTCACCCCGGCTGATCGTGTGCGACGAACCGGTCTCGGCCCTGGACGTCTCCATCCAGTCCCAGATTCTCAACCTGCTGCTGGAGTTGCAGGAAGAAATGGGATTTGCCTATCTCTTCATCGCCCATGACCTGGCCGTGGTCAAACACATCTCCGACATGGTGGCAGTAATGTACCTGGGAAAAATAGTGGAACTGACCGACGCCGACACCATCTATCTGAGGCCCCGGCATCCCTACACCCGGGCCTTGATTGCCGCCATCCCCGTGCCTGATCCGACCGCGCCCCCCCGGGACAAGCATATCGCCGGCGACGTGCCCTCCCCGGCCGACCCCCCGCCGGGCTGCCGTTTTCATACCCGCTGCCCGCACAAGATTGAGATTTGCGCTACCGAAGAACCCCGATTAAGCCCCGTCAAAGGAACAAATAACCAAGAGCACCTGGTGGCCTGCCACCGGGCCGAAGAACTGGCCTGAAACTGGTGGGACAGCGACCCCGTATCCCCGTAAATCAAGGCGATCAGCCGGACCTGGACTGGTCGGCCCCTTCCAGGGCCTGGTCAAGATCGTCCATAATGTCCTGAGCGTTCTCAATGCCCACCGCGAATCGGATCAAGCCGTCCTTAATGCCCAGGGCTTCCCGTTCGGCCTTGGTCTTGTCATAATAACTGACCGTGGCCGGATGGGTGATCAGGGATTCCACTCCGCCCAGGCTGGGACCGATGCTGGCAATGGTCAGCCGGCTCAAAAAATCGAGCACGTAGGCCTTGTCATCGATCACTTCAAAGGTAACCACCGCTCCAAAGCCCTTCATCTGACGCACGGCCACATCATGGTGCTGATGGCTGGGCAGACCGGGATAATAGACCCGTTTCACGCTGGGATGCTTTTCCAGGTGCCCGGCCACGGCCTGACCGTTTTCGTTCAGCCGCTGCATGCGGATTTCAAATGTTTTCAAGCCCCGGATCAGCAGGTAGGAAGAATTGGGATCAATGACGCCGCCGGAAATTTTCAAAAATTCACGGATCGGGTCGGTCAGCTCTTTTCTGCCCAGGACCACCCCGCTCAAAAGGTCGTTGTGACCGCCGAGATACTTGGTGGCGCTGTGTATGACCAGGTCGACTCCGAAATCCAGGGGTCTCTGGTTGTACGGCGTGGCAAAGGTGCTGTCCGATATGATCATGATGCCCCGGGGCTTGAAAATGGACGTCAACCGTTCCAGATCCATGATATTCAGATAGGGGTTGGTGGGTGATTCGGAAAAGAAAACTCTGGTGTTGGGCTGGATGGCCTTTTCCATGGCCTCGTAATCACACATCTTGACGACGGTGCACTCAATATTAAAGCGGCCCAGGCGGGTCTGGCAGAACTCCAGGGTGCGCCGGTAAGCGTCATCGGTGATAATGATATGATCGCCGGATTTGAGCAGAGCGAACAGGGTGGTGGTGATGGCGCTCATCCCTGAAGAAAACAGGATGGAATCCTCGGCCTCTTCCAGAGCGGCCAGTTTTTTCTCCGCGGCCAGCTCGGTGGGATGTCCGTAACGGCCGTACTCAAAGCGGCCGATGGCACCCTCGGCCAGCTGCTTGATTTCATCCACGTTTCTGAAAATAAAGGTGGAGGTCTGCACAATCGGGGTTGTTACCGCGCCGTACTCGTTATAACGAACCTCACCGGCGTGAACCGATCGGGTTGAAAAGCCCTGCGTCTTCTTTTTGTCCATTGCTCAACATCTCCTCTTTACCACTTTATCCGGATGTTTCACGCGATTAAGCATGTTTTTATAAAAATTCCGCCCGATGCCTTTATAACCGAGCCAGACCCCGTCCGACAAGTTTTTTTCATAAAACAGCCGGATCAGGGCTCCTCCGGTTCGGCGACATCATCCCCCCCTGGTCTGATGGTAAGGACGGCGCTGTCAGGATTATCCAGGTATTGCCGCGCCAGGCGGTTAATCTCTTCGGTAGTGATGGAAACATAATCCGTCATGAGATTCCGGCTCCAATCATATTTTTCCGGATGACGACAGGAGTCGGACAAGACGCTGCTCAACCAGTACCCATTGGTTTCAACCATATCCTTGATACTTGTCAGGATGGGATCCCTGGCCCGGTCCAGCTCCTCCCTGGTCACGCCCTCGGTTATAATATCTTCGGCTATGGCTTTTATGCCGGCAACCACCGCCTCAGTCTCGTCCGGCGCCACCTGGGCCACGGCGTGAAAGGAGCCATAACCATCATAAGCCTGGGAAGCTTTATTGTAAGCATACTGGGAATATGATTGACCGGCCTCCTCCCTGATGGATTGACGCATTCGATCGTTAAAGATATCGGCCAGCACATTCAGGCGACGATTACGACGTATGTCCCAGTAATCATCCGTGGGCCAGGCCACATTGACCAGGGCCTTGTCGATTCTGGTGGGGACCTCCAGCTCCAGAGACTCCCCTCCGGGAAAAGAGGGCGGGTCCCGGTCATCCGAATAACCGGAAGACAATGGTTGAGACTCATGCCATCTGGTCCGGCCGCCAAAATAAGTGGCGGCCGCGTTAATGACCTCCTCCGGATCAAAATCACCCACCACCGAAATTTCCGGCGGACCCTGACTCAAAGACCGGTTCATCCAGCCGCGGATGTCATCTCTGGAAATCTTTTCAAAAGCCGCCAGCTCCGGCGGCAGGCCGAAGCGACTGTCTCCGCCGGCGAAGAACCGAGCCCCGGATAAGATCATGGCGCCTGCAATGGTATGGTTAAACTCATCATATTTCCGGGCATATTTGGCCAGCACCCGTTCGCGGGCCTCCTGCCGACAGCCGAAATCATCATAAAAAGCTTGCAGCAGCTGAAACAGCAGGGCCACTTCATCCGAGGCGCCCTGGCCATCCAGGTAAAAGCGGTTCTCGGCGACAGAAAGGGACAGGGACGCTTTTTTACCGGCCAAAGCCTGCCGCAATCGTTCTTTTTTCATATGACCAAAGCCGCTCTCGTTAATAACGCTGGCGCCCAATTCACACAAGGCCGGATTATCCGCCGGTTCGCCGGATTCTCCCGGGCCGAAGCCCAGCTTTACCCTGACCTGATTGGCTTTAAAATCGGTTTTTTTCAGATTAAGCCGCACCTCGTTTGCGAAATCAATCCGGATAACTCCGATATCATCCTCCGTTGCCCGGCTGACGATCAGGCCTGATTGGGAGGGCTCGGGCAGATAGGGGAAACGCGGGATATCTTTCTCCGGCGGCGGCGTCACCACTTGAGCGCGGCTGGTTTCAAAAACCGACCGGATCAGATCTTCGGGGGAACCGTCTTCCGGCTCAAGGCCGGCGTTGCCGGTGACCATGACCAGGCGGGCGGATGGCCGCCATGTCTCCAGCAGCGCCTGGTGCAGTTTATCAGCAGTGGCGTCATTGACCACCGGCGCCAGGAGCCGCTGCCGCTGCTCCGGTGACAAAAAAACCCGGTCGTTGAACAAATGGTGCATGATCCCCCTTGCCAGAGAGGAACTCTGACGGGTGTCTTTCTGCTTGACGGACCGGTCCAGCTCGGCCAGGACCTCCTTTTGGACGCGGTCCAGCTCGGCCCTGGTAAATCCGTGCCTAAGGGCCGTTCGCAGTGTTTTTTCGAGGGTCGTCAGCGAGGCCGACCACTTATCCGGGACGCAGTCAGCTGACACCGAGGCGTAACGATATTGACGAAGGGCCCGGCCGGCCGCCGCCGAGGCGCTGGTAAAAGGCGAATCCGGGGAATCCGCCGCTTTATCCAGCCGGTAATTAAGAATCCGATAAGCCATATCCCGGATCAGGCGACGCTTTCTTTCAGCAACGGTATCAGGAGGGGGTGGTTCCTGGACCAGGGTTTCGATGGTCACTTCCGTGCCGCCGGCTTCTTTTTCATAATGATAGAGCGGCTTGATACCGGTATGCCGGGTTTGCCCATAATCCGGCACGGGACGGGAAGGAGCCCTGGCCTCCATGTCGGCAAAGTTATTTGTGATCAATTCGCCGGCCCGATCCGCGTCAAACTGGCCCACCATCACCAGGATTAAATTTTCCGGCCGGTACCAGGCGTCATAATAGCCCCTCAAAAGTTCGCTGTCGGTGGCTTGAATAACCTCTTTTACGCCGATGGGATATCGCCGGATAAAGCGGGAGCCGGGCAGTTCAAACTCCATCTCCGCTTTATAGGTCCGGTAGGACACGGAATCCCGGGTGCGCTTTTCGGCCAGAATGACGTCGCGTTCCTTGTCTACTTCGGAGTCCAGCAGCAGGGCGCCGCGGGCGTAGTCGTCCATAACACGCAGTCCTTGTTGCAGGCTGTCGCCATCTCCGGAAGGAAGATGCAGGTCATATACCGTTCGCAGAAAACCGGTCGAGGCGTTGGCGTCATGGCCGAAGCTCATGCCGATGGATTGAAAATATTTGACCAGCTCGCCGGGCGGAAAATTGGTCGTACCGTTGAACATCATATGTTCCAGGTAATGGGCCAGGCCCCGCTCCTCCTCCTTTTCGTGAAACGACCCGGCCGAAACCAGCAGGTGCAGGTTGACCCGGTCCCGGGGACGGCTGTTTTCCAGAAGAACATACCGGAAGCCGTTTTCCAGAATTCCGGTTCGCAAGGCCGGATCCGGCGATAAATCACTTGTCTCATGAGGAAAAACAGGGGCGGTTCCGGCGGAACTCCGGAAGCAACCCGTCAGGCCGGAAAAGGCCACCAGCAGGGACAACAGTATCGGCAGGGCCGGGCCCCTTATTCTTTTAAAATTTTTCATTATGTGTTCTTTCAAGACCCGAGGGAAAATTGGGAGTAAAACAGGACTTTAACCCGCTTTCAGGCGGGTTTACCGGTGGCGGGAATCAGACCGTGATACGAGAGGCGCGGGCTAAATGCCGGCGATTTCATCATAGGTTTGAATGTCCGGTTTTTCCGCCAGGAGCGGCCCCAGGGACTCAAAGGCCTTGTTAAAATGATCGGTAGTGCTGTGCGCCATGAGCGCTTCGGCGTCTTTGTATTTTTCGTAAAACAGGAATTCACCCGGATTGTTCTGATTCCGGTGAAGAACGTAGACCAGGGTATCCGGCTCTTCCTTAACCCTGGAGACCAGATCCGTCAGAACAGCTTCCGCTTCCGCCTCTTTACCCTGCTGAATTTTAAGCCTGGCAACCACCACCATGTTCTCCTCCTTTGCCGTCGTTTTCCCGTCAACGATAGCGAGCCGTTTTTAAATTAAAATAAAAAAATAATATCAAAACTCTGCTGAACTGTAAACAACATCCGCCCCTAATCTCCGGGTTATCGCAACCACGACCACATCAGGGGCAGCCCCACTATGGCCGCCAGTATAATCAGGCCCGGTAAAGTCAGATAGGCCTGATACCAGGGAGCCCCGCGCGCTTTAACCCGCTTGGCCTCGCGCAAAAACCAGTTACCAACGGCCACTCCCGCCAGCAGAGCGGCCACCATCTTAACGATCAGTATTAAATTTTCCATTAATTCCTCTGTGGTTTATTTATTCGGGGCCGCGTCCGTAAACTCACCGGCCCCTTTCATTATGATCCCGGCTTGGTGTGCCGGAATGAGAAATGGTTCCGCCGCCCCGGAAGAGGTTCCCCGGTAAGCGGCCCCGGTTTGGGGATCCGCCGGGGAAAACAGAGAAAGAGCATGAGTTGCCTCCTTGCTATCCTCTTTTGGCGGGCTTTTCGGAATAAGCCTCACGGTATAAACCGGATCAGCCAGGTCCTTCGATTCAGCCTCTTCCATAAAGGACCGGCATTCCAGGGAGGAGAGGGTAGTAAGCCATTCTTTCACCGCCGACTGATCGGCCCGGGACCGGCTGGAGGCATCCAGCCAGACCTCTGGCCGGGACTCCGCGCCGGCCCCGGATTCCCCGGTCTGGTCATCGGCCTGGTCATCGGCCTGATCCCCGGTCTGGTCCCCGCCCGCGGATTCGCGGTCAACAGCCTGCTTTACCAGCGACAAGTCTGTCTCTTCACCGGTGATTTCTATTTTCCGGATATCATCAACGTCAAAGGACAGAACGGTCTTATCCCGCAGTTCCGCGGCGCTTTTGTCAAAGACCCGGCGCAGGCGGCCCCGGGCGTGGTAAACCCGGGAATCATCGCCCAGCCGGACAAAGGTATGCTGGTGGGAAGCGGCGCTTTTGCCCACCTGGATTTTTCTCAGCAAGGAATCGTTCTCCGCCAGCACGGACACGGTCAGGGACTTGTCCGGGGTCAGATGATACCGGTGATAATCTTCTGACTCCGAGATCAGGGCGGTCAGCGTCAGCTCCGCGGCCGCGTCGAGAATGGCGCGAACCGTATCGGTATCGGCGGCATAATCACCCGGTCGCACGCGCCAGCCGGCCGCCTTTTTTTCCAGCGTCACGGCGGCTTCCCCGGGCCGGTCAATCTCCAGCCCGGCTATCTCGGCCCTGTCCAGCGTCGGCGGCTGGGGAAGCCGGTAATTCAACCGGTCGGTCTGATTAAAATAAAGATACAAGGAGGCCCCCACGATAACGACCAAAAGAGCCAGATATTCTTTTTTGATTGGCATGGTTCTCCTCTGTCCCAATACTTGATAGTGCCTCGGAATTATTTACATATCCGTTATATGTCCGTTATATACCAGGGTTGCTCTCGCGGCGACTCACCGGCCACAACCGCCATCAGGCGGCAAACATCATCCGGATGCGCCGTTTTCTGGCGGCGCGAAGCAGCATCACCAGCAGACCGGACAGGATCACCATAACCGGCAAGCCCGCTATGTTGACCCACTTTATCAGGGATTTGACCGGACCGGACACGTCGTCAACGGGATTATAGGCCTGCTGCTTGCTGCGCAGCATTGCCATCCGATCCCGGTTGTTGAGGGTGTCCAGCAGGTTCATGATGAAAACCGAATTGGGGAACCGGCCGTCGCTGTCAAGCATGTGATCCCCCAGCATCTGGGAAGAGCCCATGACGAAAATTTTAGCCGGCTCTCCCTGCTTGATCAGCCGGCCGCTGGCTTCCACGGCTGTTTTTTCGCCGCCGCCCGCCTCTTCCGGATCAACACCGTTCTTGTTCTTCTCTTTAACCGGGATGTCCCGGTCGGCGAAATAACTGGGGAAGCTACCTTCCAACAGGCAGGCCAGGGGGTAGCTCTGCCGCTCTTCCCCGGTTTCCGGGGGGCGGATAAACATGGGATTAAAGGAAATCCGTTCCCGGCTGACCCAGGATTCATCGCTGGAGGAAAAAAGGGTGGTGGCGCTAAGGCCGGTTTGGGACAGGCGTTCCTGGTCAAGCGCCAGCGGCGAGACCTTCATGGTCACCAGCCCCTTGATATTGGTCATGAAATCCGGGTCATTGTTGATATTTCTGTTTTTTATCAGCGGCGCGAAATAGATGGGCTGCTCCCCGCCGCCGTATCTCTCGGCCCGCTGTTTATAACAGGACTCATCCATGACCACGGCCTCCTCGACGGTAACGCCGTAATGGGCCAGCAGCTTTTCCAGGCCCGTGTCAATCGGCAGGTACCTGGGCCGGGCATAGGGAGAGGA
>JAWOCW010000047.1:0-3029 GCA_046483615.1 Desulfosudaceae bacterium | reverse complement strand
ATATGAAAACCGCGCCCAGGGCGGTGGGCCAGTTAATGCCCATGCCGATTACCAGGGTGAAAGTAAAAAAAGCGTTGATACCCATTCCCGGAGCGATGCAATACGGTAAATTAGCATAAAGTCCCATGGCCATGGAACTTATGGCACAGACCAGGACGGTGGCAAAAAGCACGCCGGAAAAGGGCAGGCCGGCTTTTGATAAAATAGTCGGGTTGACGACAATAATATAGGCCATCATCAAAAAGGTGGTGGCCCCGGCTCTGACCTCTGTTTTAAGGTCCGTGTTTCTTTCCTTGAATTTAAAGTATTTTTTCATAAGCCAGCTTCTTCCAGGAATATTTTGACAAGATCGTCATGATTTCTTGGTGGAAATGTTTTGCTCAGATTGTAATAATATCATTATGATTTGTAAATCTGATTTTCCCTTTGCCCCGACCAGGATTACTCTTGACACTGGCGGCCGGTTTATTATGTTATGGCACCATTCGCCTGATTGGCGGACTCGGCACGATTCCGGCGCCGGCCCGGAAAAAACATTATTAGAAAGAGCAGTGACTCATCATGGACTGGATCACCCGACACGCCGAAAAATCTCTGGAGCGACTTATTCCCCGGATACGTCCCGTGCTGGGACCGTATGGCGAACAGTATAACGAACTGTGGGAAGAGTTTGAAGGCCGCCTGCGTCAGCAATGGCCACGCCTGTTCCGGCTGCTGGTCAATCTTTATGGTCAGCAGTACGATTTTTTCTATCACCTGGAACAGATTCTGGCCACGGCCATCCGGTCCTGGTCGGAACGGCCCGAATATCTGAAGGAGCTTGATCGGCGGCGCCAGGATGATCCTCAATGGTTTCAGTCCCAGAAGATGGTGGGCGGCGTGATATACGTGGATCTGTTCAGCGATAACCTGGGGGCCTTATCCGATCATATTTCCTATTTCAAGCAGCTGGGCCTGACCTATCTGCACCTGATGCCGCTCTTCGCGATTCCCCACGGTGACAATGACGGGGGATATGCCGTCAGCGACTACCGGGCCATTAATCCCGATATCGGCACCATGGAAGAGCTGGCCCTGCTGGCCCGCCTGCTGCACGATGAAGGCATCAGCCTGGTGCTCGACTTTGTGCTGAATCACACCTCGGATGAGCATGCCTGGGCCAGGTACGCCAGGGAAGGGGATCCGGATTTTCAGGAATACTACTTCATGTTTCCCGACCGGCACCTGCCGGATCAGTTCCAGGTCCACCTTCGGGACATTTTTCCGGACACCCGGCGGGGCTGTTTTACCTGGAATGAAGACACCCGTACCTGGGTCTGGACGACTTTTAACAGTTTTCAGTGGGATCTCAATTACGCCAACCCGGCGGTTTTCAGGGCCATTACCGAGGAGATGCTGTTTCTGGCCAACATGGGCGTCCAGGTGCTGCGGCTGGACGCGGTGGCTTTTATCTGGAAACGGCTCGGCACGGACTGCGAAAACCAGCCCGAAGCGCACCTTATCGTCCGGGCCCTGAACGCCCTGGCTCGCGTGGCCGCCCCGGCCCTGCTGTTCAAGTCCGAGGCCATTGTCCACCCGGACGCGGTCATGGAGTATATCCATCCCGAGGAATGCCAGCTTTCCTATAACCCCCAGCTGATGGCCCTGTTGTGGGAAGCCCTGGCTACCCGGGAAGTAAAACTGCTGCACCAGGCCATGAAAAAACGGGTTCGCATCCATGACGAGTGCGCCTGGATCAATTACCTGCGCTGCCATGACGACATCGGCTGGACCTTTGATGATGATGACGCCCGCCAGGTCGGTATCGATCCGGTCGGTCATCGCCGGTTCCTGAATGACTTTTATACCGGCCGTTTTCCCGGTTCCTTCAGCCGCGGTATGCCCTTTCAGTATAATCCGGATACCGGGGATTTGCGCGTCTCCGGAACGCTGGCCTCCCTGGCCGGTCTGGAGGCGGCCCTGGAAGCCGGCGACAGCGATCTGATTGAGGCGGCCGTGCAGCGGATCAACCTGCTGCGCAGCATCATGCTCAGCGTCGGGGGAATTCCCCTGATCTACCTGGGGGATGAGTGGGGCATGCTCAACGATTACACCTACCTGTCCGATCCGGCCAAGGCCAGTGACAGTCGCTGGGTGCACCGCTCCCGCCAGAGTTGGCAGTCCAGCCGGGACAAGTCCGACAGTGAGGCCCTGCAATGGCGGTTTTATAATGAACTGCTGGTGTTGATTAACCTGCGGAAGTCTTTGCCGGCGCTATATAACGGCCACATGGAGGTGATGGATGCCGGCAATCCCCATATTTTCGCCTATATCCGGGCCTGGGAAGGGCAGCGCCTGGTGATCGTCAATAATTTTTCGGAACATCCCCAGTCCATGCCCGCTGGGCCTTTGAAAGGGGCCACCGCCGCGGCCGGTTTCCAGGATCGCGTTTCCGGCCGGAGCCTGGTCAACGGCCAGGGCCTGACCCTGGCGCCGTATCAGTTCATGTGGCTGGAGTGCCGGGATGAATGAAGCCGGCGCCTGAGCCGGACAGGCCCGGTTGGCCGGTTTCCTTACTTTTTTTGAGTTTTTTCCACAAAGCGGTAATGCTTCATGCCTTCAATGATGCCGGCGGCACAGGGTGACTGGGCGAAAAAGATATGTCGACCGCCTTTGAGGGGCTTTAGCTCCTCGCTGTAATTGCCTACCACGATGGCCTTGACATCACCTTTGAGCATTTCTTCGTCATTGCCGGAGTCTCCGCAGACCAGAAAATGGGACAGCGGGATACCCCACTTGTAAGACAGATAACGGATGGCTTTGCCTTTGGAGGCCCGGTAAGGAAGAATATCCAGGTATTTGTTGTGAGAATAGATGAGTTTATAACGGCACTTGTTTTTTAACAGAATATTATGAATCGTGGCCAGGCGGTCTTTGCCGGGGGCCATGTCGTAACTGATTTTGAACTGTCGCTGGGTATCCTCTTTCTGGTATTCCAGAAAATCAACCTCTTTTAACAGATCGGTGATCTTCTGGCGGTCCCAGTTCTT
>JAWOCW010000018.1:0-2903 GCA_046483615.1 Desulfosudaceae bacterium | reverse complement strand
AGCCCCAGGAAGATCAGGTCCGGCTCAAGTTCAGTGATCATGTCAAGCCCCCGGCCGGCGTCACGGGTCACGGTGACGGCATGCCCCAGTTGTCTTAAAGAAAGGGGCAGGGCTTCATCGTTGCCGGTCTGGTCGTCAATAACCAGTATGGAAGCTGGGGCTGGAACGTGGTTCATTATCAGTTTCCTGCTCCAATCGTGAGCAGTGGTCAGGCGGGTTAAAAAAATAATCGGCTCCTGGTTGACGGCTTTTCAAAAAATTCTGACACCTTCATGCCGGCACCGGCCGGAATCCGGAAACAATTTATTTTGCGGGCTGTCGACCGGGGAGGGAATGGCAAAGCAGAGCCTGCGCGATATAAGGTTTAAATATCCGGTTTAAATATTCGGTTTAATTGCCAGGCATGACTTTTTTAATTACCCCGATCAACTGGTCCGGCTTGAAGGGTTTGGTGATCCAGCCGGTGGCCCCGGCCGCCTTGCCTTCTTTTTTTTTGGATTCCAGAGATTCCGTGGTCAGCATGACAATCGGGGAGAAGCGATATTCATCCATGGCACGAACCGACCGGGTCAATTCAAAACCGTCCACGTGGGGCATGTTCAAGTCAACGATAAACATGCTGACCGGGGCGTTACTGAGTTTTTCCAGCGCGTCCATGCCGTTTTCCGCTTCGATTACAGCGTAGCCCGCGTTCTCCAGGGTAAAGGCAACCATCTTGCGAACACTGGTTGAGTCGTCAACGACCATTATTGTCTGTTCCATCCGGTACTCTCTCCTTATCAGGCAGGGGGTTAAAAAAGTTCCACATTATCTCCCAAATGATCTTTATCGAACTCCTGGTGAGGGTTGTTCCGGTCGTTCTGCTGCCTGGCGTCTTCAAACAGAATGACATTGTCCTGCTGGTCCGTGGTATATTTTCCCGGCAGATGGGTGCTGGTCGGGTCAACCTTGACCAGAATTTCATCCGCCGCGGTTTGCTGATCGATATCGGTCAAGTGACGTTCATTCTGTTGCAAACCGAGGGCCAGGCCCTGAAAAAAATCCAGGCTGTGCAGGGTGGTATCTATGGCTCGTTTTAAATCGCTGGCCCGTTCATAAGCGGCCCGGGAATTTTTTCGGAAATCCTCATAGCCCAGGGAAATATCATGGAGTACCTCGTTCAGGCGGCTGATGGCGCTGTCGTCCCTGGCGGTATCAGCCTGGTTATCCAGACTCTTTTGGCCGATATGGCCGGTTATGTCGATAATACCGGTAATGATTCCTTCCACCTGGCTGGAAAAAATGTCAGACTGGGAAGCCAGCTTGTTCATTTCCTGGGCCAGAAGTTTCAGTGACCCGCCTTTTTTCCCCTCCCGATCCGAGGCAATAATGGAATTGATGGCCTTGTTATGCGTCTGGGCGCTGATACCCCGGACAATATTCAGCAGTTCCGTCAAATTGGCGGTGATGCCGGTAACTTGATCAGCCGCCGCCTGAATCTGTTCATACAGGCTTTTGCCGCGGTCCATCAACTGGTGCAATTGACTCAGGGCCTCTTTCAAGTGTAAAAAAGGGTCATGCAGGATGGTTTGCGATCCCCCGGAGCGCTCCACCGAGGTCATGCCCCGCAGGCTTTGCAGCAGATCTTCGACTTCCGTGCCGATTGTTTTTAAGGCGGTTCTGTTTTTTTGATAAACATAATCCACTTCAGTGGTCATTTCCTCCAGGCGTTGGGCCTGTTCCCTGAGGACCGGGCCGGCCGGTATCCCGGCCGGATTTTGATTGGATCGGGGCTCCGGGCTCGGCGCCGCTGTCTCAACCATGGTCTTCAGTATGGAAGCAATGTGCATAATCCGCTGTTTCATGTTGTCGTGAAACTGGACTCCGACCACAATTTCGGCTACCTGCCGGGAAATGTCCCGGGAACGCCTGCCGGCCTGTTCAATGGTATCAACGGAAAACTGCATTAAGGTTTCCGTGTCCCCGGTCGATTCCCGGACTGTCACCTGGACCTGTTCGGTCAGTGTTTCCAGCCGGGTGATACCGGATGAGATTTCTTCTCTGGTAACCCGGAGAATCCCCCGGGCCTTTTCAACATTATTGTAAACATCATTGGCAATTTCACCGATGTTGACCGACAGCTCTTTTACTTCCAGGGCCACGTCAGCGAAAATATTGACGGAGGAATCGATGGTTCGGGCATTTTCCACCAGCATGGTCAGAGCCACCGTCTTGAGTGACTTGGAAAATTTTTTAATCTGCTTGCTGATATGGTATAAATCCTCCAGTTTGTTCATGACCGTGTTGATCCTGTCCAGATCGGCCTTGACTTCATCCTGGTAAGCTTGAATCTCCGTCAGGGAGGCGCTCAGGATTTGTCGCCCCCGGTCTAAAAAGCCCCCTTCCTCGTCACTGCTCATTTTTTCAACCGTACCAAGCATCAGCTCGGTCAGTTCGGTTATATTGGAATGGACGGTTCGCAGACCGATGCCCAGTAACATGAAATCGGATTCCGAACCTTCGATAAATTGTTCCAGAGAGTTTCCGACCGGTGGTATCTCATTAATAAACGAATCCAGCGCGGACGATTGTACCTCCGGTCCGGTAACTTCCGGGGCGGGCATATCCAGAGGATAGCCTTCCTCGGAATATTTTTCCTGGGCCGGTCGAACCTCCGGGATGTTAAGATTTTTATCTTTTGTCCCGGCTAATTTTTTAAGCAACGATGTCAGTTTCATAATTTGACTGATACTTTCGATAATAACGGATGACTTCATTGGCAATGCCCCGCAAAGGCAGAACCTTGTCCACGCCCCCGTGCTTCAGGGCTTCTTTGGGCATCCCGTAAACAATACAGGAGGCTTCATCCTGGGCGATGGTATAGGCCCCGGCTTGACGCATTTCCTTCAGACCCCGGGCGCCAT
>JAWOCW010000372.1:0-4874 GCA_046483615.1 Desulfosudaceae bacterium | reverse complement strand
CCGGAGGTCTGGCGGCCCATTATCGCTTCGGCGCGCGAACCGCCGGGTCTAACCTGATGATCGGCCTGATCTTTGCCGTGCTGGCAATTGTGCTGGGCGAAAATATCATCAGCGTGCTAAACCTGCTGCCCATGGCCATCCTGGGAGTTCTGCTGGTGTTTGCCGGTTCTCAGCTTTCCCTGACTGTCATGGATCTCTCCACTCGCAAGGATTATTTTGTGGCCACCCTGATTTTGGGCATCACCCTGGCTTCCAACCTGGCCGCGGGGTTTATCGCCGGCATGATCGTGGCGCAGATTTTGCGGTGGGAAAAATTAACGGTATAGGGTAGAGCCATAAGCGGTGAACTTGAAGCCTTTGAAGAAATCGTCCGGCGGCACCAGGAATGGACCTGGCAGATTGCCTTTCGGTTTTTCGGACGAAAAGAGCCGGCCGCCGCCGCCGCGCGTTCCGCCCTTGACGCCCTTAACCCCAATCAACTTGATATCGAAAGTTTTCAGTAAACCGCGGAAGAAAATCTGAATCTCGGATACGAGGTTTTAATTCAAGGCCAGAAAAATTTGAAAAAAGGAAAGGACATATCCGGGCTATCAAGAAATGATTAAAATAAATGCGGTTTTGATCCAGATGTGCCATAATATGAATTGTCTGTGGTTTATGCCGGGGGCAGCCGGGGGGTGTTGCTGGTGTGTTTTTTTGAAATAACCAGGCGTCCTGACGGGGTTGCCAGGGGACGGTTTTTAAAAACAGTTTTAAGTTATCAGGCTTTAAGGAGGAGACATGATTCCAGTTTTGATTTTTCTGGGTATTATAGTTCTGCTGGTGGTCATCGTGGTCGGTTACTACAACAAGCTGGTGACCCTGCGAAACCGGTTTCAGAACGCCTTTGCCCAGATCGATGTCCAGTTGAAGCGCCGTTACGATCTGATACCGAATCTGGTCGAGACGGCCAAGGGGTATATGAAGCACGAGCGGGAGGCTTTGGAAGCGGTCATCAAGGCCCGCAACACCGCTCTTTCGGCCAGTGACCAGGCCGCGGAAAATCCCGGGGACCCGTCCGCCATGCAGGGGCTGGCCAGCGCCGAAGGCGCCCTGACCGGCGCCCTGGGCAATATTTTCGCCCTGGCGGAAAGTTATCCGGATCTGAAGGCCAACCAGAACATGCTGGCCCTGCAGGAGGAGTTAACCTCCACCGAGAACAAGATCGCCTTTGCCCGGCAGGCCTTTAACGACGCGGTCATGAGCTACAACATCGAGCGCGAAAAATTTCCCAACAGTATTATCGCCAACCTGTTCAATTTCACTCCGGCCGAACTGCTGGAGGCGACCGAGTCCGAGGAAGAAAGAAAAGCGCCGCAGGTTTCTTTTTAACCCGGGGCGGGAGGAAGCATCTTCATGGATTTTTTCGAGCAACAGGACCGGGCCAAGTCCCGGACCGGGCTGCTGGTGGTTTTGTTCGTGCTGGCCGTGGTTTTCGTGATTTTTGGCGTTTACGCCGCCATCATGGGCGTTGTCATGTACAACTCCAGTGATCCGGGGGTGAGTTTTTATAATCCGGAACTGTTTCTGGTTATTGCCGGACTGACCCTGCTGGTTATCTTCGTCGGCAGCTTCATCAAGATTCGCGCCCTTTCTTCGGGAGGCTCCTATGTGGCCGAGGGGCTCGGTGGCCGGCTGGTCGATTCCTCCACCACCGATCCGGATCAGCGACAGCTTCTCAACGTGGTGGAAGAAATGGCCATTGCCTCGGGCGTGCCGGTGCCGCCGGTTTATCTGCTGGAAAATGAAGACGGCATTAACGCCTTTGCCGCCGGTTTTTCACCCAATGACGCCGTTATCGGGGTGACCCGGGGATGCTGTCGGCGGCTCAGCCGGGGCGAACTGCAGGGGGTCATCGCCCACGAGTTCAGCCATGTTCTGAACGGGGACATGCGCCTCAATATCCGCTTGATCGGATTTCTGGGCGGCATCATGGTCATCGCCGGCATCGGTACCTCCATTTTGCGGGGATCTTTCTACGGCGGTCACCGGCGCCGCTCCTCCTTTCGTTCTTCGGGCGGCAGCGGCAAGGGCGGCGGCGGGCAGGTGCTTATCATCGCCGTCGCCCTGCTGGCCATCGGTTATATCGGCGTGCTGATCGGCCGGCTCATCCAGAGCGCCGTTTCCCGCCAGCGGGAATACCTGGCCGACGCCTCGGCCGTGCAGTTCACCCGCGACACCGGTATTGCCAACGCCCTGAAGAAAATCGGCGGCCTGTCAGCCGGTTCCAAAATCAAGTCACCGGCGGCCGGGGAATCCTGCCACATGTTTTTCGGTAAGGCCGTCAGTTCGCTGTTTGCCACCCATCCGCCCCTGGAGCAAAGAATCAAAAAAATTGAGCCCGGGTTCAGCGGGGATTTCGCCGACCTGGGCGCGCCGCGGGCCGTGGCCGGCATGGCTGGAGCGGCCGGGATCTCCTCGTTCCAGGCCGGCCGGGATATTACCACCGACGCCGCCAGCGTCATGAAAGGGGTCGGCCGGATCACCCCGGAAAATGTCGCCTACAGCGCCGCCATTCTGATCGCCATACCGGAACCCGTCAAAAACCAGCTCCGGGATATCCTGGGCGCCTGGGCGGTGGTGGGAGCCCTGCTGCTGGACCGGGATCCGGCGGAAAAAACAAAGCAGCTGGAGCTGCTGGGCCGGTCAGCGGCGGCCTCCCTGCGGCGGCAGATCGAAATCGTGGACCGGCACGTCCGGGAACTTCCGCCGGAGTTGCGACTGCCGGTCCTGGACATGGCCGTGCCCACCCTGCGGCAGATGTCGCCGGAACAGTTTGCCGATTTTACCAGTCAGATTCAGCTCCTGATTGAAGCCGACAGCAAAATCACCATTTTTGAGTTTGTCGTCAAAGAGGTCATCAATCATCGCCTGGAAGCGGCCTTTGCCGAGGCGCCTTCCGGGATTGACTATAAAAATATTGCCCAGCTGCGGCCGGACGCCGCCGCCCTGCTGGCGGTCCTGGCCCGGGCCGGCCACCCGGACAAGGCCGAGGCCGGCCGGGCTTTTCAGGCGGCGGCCGCGGTTCTGCCGATCAAGGGCCAAGAAATAACCATGCCGGACAAGGTCAGCTTCCAGGACCTGCATACTGCCCTGGACCGTTTTTCCCGGGCCTCTTTCGGCGTCAAAAAAGTTTTTTTTGACGCCTGCTGCCAGAGCGTGCTTTTTGACGGCAAAGTGGCGGTCAGCGAAGCCGAACTGCTGCGGGCGGTGGCCTATGCCGTGGATATACCGGTGCCGCCTTTTTTAAAGAAGACGGCTCGGTAAAACATTCCATAACCAACTATATTCGAAAAATTTCATGAAATATTCGGGATAGGCGCGTCTCATGACCCATTTCCCCATTACCGTATTGAACCCGGGCGGCGATGATAAGGCCCGGGATTTTCCTGATTTCGCGGGCAAGCCGGAGGCGGCCGGCCATCCCCCGGTCAATTTTCACGCCTACGCCGCCTGTACCGGCGGAAGTTTTCAAAGAAACGTCCAGATAGCCATAAACCTGGAAAAACCGGTTTTGATGCTGCTTCGCGGTAATCTGAAAAAAGCCGCCAAGGTGGTGGCGGCTCTCAAGCGGGCGGATTTGACGGTGGCGGTGTCTCTGAAAGAGACCGGTTTTCACCAGGTGGCCGGCCAGCTTGACAAAACCGGCAAGCTGGGTCAGCTTCGGGAGATAATGGCGATGAGCGACGGGGTTATCAGTCCCACCGAGGCCCTGCTGCCTTTTTACAACGCCCTGGCTCCGGATATGACTGATCGCATAGCCTTTATCCCGACGCCGTATCCCCTTGACTATCCAGACTGGAATTTTTCCCGGCCCCTGGAAACCAGGTCCGGCCTGTTGGTCGGCACCAGGGAGTTGTCGGTTATCAGCCGCAACCATTTTCAGGCGCTGGTGACGGCCGGAGCTCTGGCCCGGCAGACCGGCACCCGGCTGTCTTTTATTAATGAAGATGGCCGCCGGCCGGGTCGTTATCTGGATCGGCTGGGTATCCCCGGCGAACTGGTCAATATTCTGCCGCGGATGAACTATCCTGATTATCTTAAAACCGTGGCCGGCCACCGCCTGGTCTTCCAGCTGGACATGAGCCAGGTACCGGGGCAGGTGGCGGGAGACGCCGCCCTGTGCCGGGTGCCCTGTATCGGGGGCAATGGCGCCGTTGACGAACTGGTCTGGCCGGAGTATGTCGGTTTGCCAAGAACGGTTCTGCTGGACCGCGCCCGCCGCCTGCTGACCAACGACCTTTTTTACCGGGAAGCAACAGCCGCGGCCGCGGCCAGAGCCGAGGAAAAGCTGTCTTTTGAAAGCGTCCGGCAAGACCTGGCCGGGTTTTTTCAATACATCAACAGTTGACGATTGTCTGACGTCATGAATTTGCTGGAGCTGCCAGCCCGGGCGGATCGAGAGGTAAATTCAGGGATAATTCGGTTGACACATCAGGCTGTTATTGCTATTGATAAATTTTCGGCGGGAAATGTTCGGGATGAATTTTCAGGCGGTTTTAATCAAATAAAAAAAGGAAGGGAAAAATGAAAAAGGTCCTCGCGTCCGTCATAATTATGGTTTTTGTCTGTTCGTGCACGCCTGCCCTCGTCAAGATCAATGCCAACTTAATGGATCTGGAACCGGGCATGACCAAGGATGAAGTTACGACCATCATGGGAGTTCCGACTCTGAGCGAGTTGTACGAAACAGTCGATGGCGACCTGGTCTCCATTCTTTATTATCGCACCCATAAACAGGAATCCACGCTTCTGTCCATCAAGGATGTCTGTACCCCGGTGGTTTTTGTCGACGGTCAACTGGTGGGCTGGGGAGATCGCCTGACCACTTCCGG
>JAWOCW010000222.1:0-29733 GCA_046483615.1 Desulfosudaceae bacterium | reverse complement strand
GATGGCCATTGTGAGTGGCCGGATGTTTCGCACCACCCTTTTAAAGGGGGAGAACGCTCCTTTTGTCATGGAACTGCCCCCTATCGAGCCCCCATGTTAAAGGGGCTGTTGATTCATATGTGGGATCGGGCCAAGCAATTTCTGAAAAAGATGGGCGGGGTTATTCTGGTGGGGGCAATTGTCATCTGGGGGCTGTCGGCTTTTCCCCGGGATATTCAATATGATACTGATTATGACGCCAGGATGGCGCGCATCAAGGCGACTTATGCCGGTCAAAAGGCCGGGATCGATGATGAGTCCGCCCGCCGGGCGCTGGCCGTCGAAGAGTCGGCCCGTCTCGAGGCGGTGCGTCTGGAAAAAGACCGGGAGCGCTCGGAAAAAGTATACATGGGCAGGATCGGGGCTTTTATCGCGCCGGCCTTTGAGCCACTCGGTATCGACTGGCGGGGCAGCGTGGCCCTGCTGACCGGATTTGTGGCCAAGGAAATCGTGATCAGTTCTTTGGGAGTGCTTTATGCCGTGGACGGAGAAAGCAGCGGCGCCCTGCGGCAGGCGCTGCGTGATTCGGACATGACGCCCCTGTCGGCCCTGGCCATGATGGTCTTCGTGCTGCTTTACATTCCCTGCATCGCCACCGTGGTGGCCATCAGGCGGGAAACCGGTTCCGTTCGCTGGGCCGCTTTTAACGTTGCTTACACCACCCTGGTAGCCTGGCTGGCGGCGTTTGCTATTTACCAGGGCGGGCAATTTGTGGGCCTGGCTTGATTTTTTATGGCCCGGACGATAAAATTTTAAATTCGGCCTGTATTTGTCGCGCCGGGTTTCTGTTGGGGCGGCCAAGTAAAAAATTTGAGTTCGTTTCAGATCGGAAAGTAAAAATCGCGCCGGCTTCCGGCCGGCTTGGAAAGGAATGATCAGGTAATATCATGGGTAAGATTTTCGCCATTGGCGATATTCACGGGTGCGATCTGAAGCTGCGGGACTTGATTGATAAAATCAATCCTGATTACAGCGAAGATACCCTGGTGTTTCTCGGCGACTATCTTGACCGGGGCGACAGCTCCTATAACGTGGTCGATTTTCTGGTTGCCCTGCAAAAAAAACATGATCATATCGTCTTTTTAAAAGGCAACCATGAAGAGATGTTTTTCAACTATCTTTCCGGAGAAGACGAAATCACCTTTTTGTTCAACGGCGGCGAAAAGACATTGAAAGAATATACCGATCACAATGGTGATCTGGCCATTCCCCGGTCGCACCTGGATTTTTTCAATTCCCTGCAGTTGTATTATGAAACCGATGATTATATCTTCGTTCACGCCGGATTGCGGGAAGGGGTGGCCCTGGATCATCAAAAGCCTGAAGACCTTTTATGGATCAGAAAGAGCTTTATCAATTCTGACTATGATTTTGGTAAAAAGGTCATTTTCGGGCATACTCCCTTTTCCGAGGTAATGATTCAGGACAACAAGATTGGGATTGATACCGGGGCGGTTTACGGCTATACCCTGACTTGCCTGGAACTGCCCGACATGATTTTTCATCAGGTATGAGGGCTTTGAACAAGTTTCACCTCCCGGTTAAACTCGGGATGGCACCGTAATCAGGTGTCAAATAAGATAAATTTCGGAAAAATTACCATCTCGGCGCTGCGCCGAGTCGCCGTCAACCATGGAGGCAGGTATGATTAACCCCCGAAGACTGATGTTTTTGACCGTGCTGCTGCTCTGCTGCGGCCTGGCCGCGGAGGCCCGGTGCCAGGAAAGATACGCGGTTTCCTCCTCGATCGTTAATATCCGCCAGGGGCCGGGTAAAAATCACGATATTCTCTGGCAGGTGGAGAAGTATTTTCCGGTGGAAGTGGTGGAAAAACAGGGCGACTGGTTCAAATTCAGGGATTATGAAGGGGATCAGGGCTGGATTCACAGTTCCCTTTTGGATCGGACCGATACCGTCATCGTTAAAAAAGGGGAGTGCAATGTCCGCCAGGGCCCGGGAACAAATTTTCCCATAGCTTTCAAGGTCCAGAGCGGGGTCCCCTTCAAGGTGATCAACATCAAGGATGACTGGATTCATATCAGGCATGCCGACGGTGATTCCGGCTGGATCTACAAGCCGCTGGTGTGGTAGCCCGGATATTTCATGAAATTTTTTGAAAAGAATTGCTTTATTGTATTATTTAAATAAGTTATATTGCATTTAGCAGCCATTCCAAAAATACAAATTGTCATTTTGGATTTGCGGAATATAAAGGCAATTTTATATCAAAAAAACCCGGCCTCCCTGAGGGAGAGCCGGGTTTTCAGGGTTTTCCTCGTCCTGGCGTTTTCGTAAAAGTCCCTGTCTAGTCTAGGTGTTCGTCCGGATCACGTTTTTTCTCTGGCTAAGTTACCTGCTCTCAAGCCGGGTGATCGGCAACTTACAAACTTGATGGTCTCGTAAAAAGTCCAAATTGGGACGGCAAAGTAAAAAGTTCAAGATCAAGGCGCGCGAAATCCCGAGGAATGGAGCGTACTTAGCAGTACGTGACATGACAAGGGATGAAGCGCAACGAAGATATTGGACTTTTTACGAAGCCGTCAAACTTTACAGGCCCGCCTTGGACCGGATCTCATCGGCTTTGTTGACTTCTTCCCAGGTGAACAGTCCGTCCCGCTCGGTTCGGCCGAAGTGACCATAGGCGGCAGTGGGCCGGTATATGGGTCGTTTCAGGTCCAGGTAATCGATGATGGCGGCCGGACGCAGATCAAACACCTCGCGGACGATGGCTTCGGCTTTAACTTCTTCGATTTTTCCGGTGCCCATGAAGTCCACCCTCACCGAGACCGGTTCGGCCACGCCGATGGCATAGGCCACCTGAACTTCACATTTAGAGGCGATACCCGAGGCGACGATGTTTTTAGCCACGTGCCGGCCCATGTAGGCGGCGCTGCGGTCTACCTTGGAAGGATCTTTTCCGGAGAAGCAGCCGCCGCCGTGCCGACCCTGGCCGCCGTAAGTATCAACAATGATTTTCCGTCCGGTCAGGCCGCAGTCGCCCATGGGACCGCCCACCACGAATTTGCCGGTGGGATTGATAAAATAGCGGGTGTTTTCGTCAATGAAATTTTCCGGGATGACCGGTTTAATGATTTTATCGATAACGGCGTCTTTGATTTGATCATAGCTGACATCCGGATTGTGCTGGGTGGAGATGACGATGGTATCCACCCGCTTGGGCTGGTCATCTTCGTATTCGATGGTGACCTGTGATTTGCCGTCCGGCCGCAGAAAATCAAGCTGGCCAGTGGACCGCGCTTCCGCAAGCTGCTTGGTCAGTTTGTGGGCGTAAAGGATCGGCGAAGGCATCAGTTCCGGGGTTTCATCGCAGGCATAGCCGAACATCAAACCCTGGTCGCCGGCACCCTGTTCCTTGTAAAGCCCGTCTGATTCGTTGACACCCTGGGCGATGTCCGGGGACTGCTTGTCGAGGCTGGTCATAACGGCGCAGGTATCGCAGTCAAAGCCCATCTCCGAAGAGGTGTAGCCGATGTCGCGGATGGCCTCCCGGATAATGTCCGGAAAGCTGACCTGGGCCTGAGAAGTGATTTCTCCGGCCACCAGCGCCAGGCCGGTGGTGACCATAGTTTCGCAGGCTACCCGGCTATTTTTATCCTGTGTCAGCAGGGCGTCAAGAATAGAGTCGGAAATACAATCCGCCAGTTTATCAGGATGTCCTGAAGTAACAGATTCTGAGGTGAAAAAATGGTTCCTTGCCATAAAAAGCTCCTTTTGTTGAAATATTCCGGTTCATTTTCGGGCGCCGTCCTGATGGCGCCTTTCCTGGTGCTGTTATTCCGGCCGGCCCGCGACCAGCCCTGTCTCCGGGTTATAAAAAAATAACAATAGTACAAAATCGGGACTTTGTCAACAGGGCCGGAAGCAGGGCAGGAAGCAGGGGCCATGGCAGGTTGTCAATTCGGTCGGTAATTGATCGAAAAGGGCCGGGCGACCGGCCGTGGCCCTTTTTATTTCGGCGGAAAGCAGAAGGGAGGTTTTTTAGCCCCGCCCGACTTTTCCAGAATAAAAAAGGTCCGGATCAGGTTCAGCCGTTAATGACGGCGGCGGCAATGCTTTTTACCTCATCCGGGCCAATCGTTTTGGCGAACCGCTGGCCCTGGCGGCAGTTTTGCTTATAAAAATCAAGACATTCTCGTAAAACTGCCAGAACCTGTTTCTCGTTTAACAAGCCGGGTAACAAGCCGGGTAACAAGCCGGGAATTTCCAGGCCCAGACGGGGATGGCGACCCAGTCGGCCACCCAGTTGGACCCTGAAACCGCGTTCAATTTCGATCAGGGTGCCGGTGGGGCAGACCCTGAGGCACTGGCCGCAGCTCAGGCATCTGTCATAATCTATTTCCGGTCCGCCGCTGTGTTCATCCAGGGTGATGGCCCGCTCCGGGCAATTATCATAACACTCCCCGCACATAGAGCATTCCGCCTGGCCGCGGCCGGGCCGCACCGCCCCGATGAGGCCCATGTCTTTGATCTGGGGCTGAGAGCAGGCGTTGGGGCAGTCTGCCAGGGCCACCCGGAACTCATGGTGATACCGCAGCGGACCGGTCACGGTTTCTTTTAAAAAAGAAAGCAGATCAGCTTTGTCCAGTATCTCCTGCACCTGCCCCATGAGATCGTCGCCGGGATTGGCCCGTCGGGGACAGCCAGCCGATCCGAAGCAGGTGTCGGCCTGGTAACCCTTAATATCCCGGCTCATGTCGGCCAGATATTGCTTTTTGGCGGCGGTTACGTCAGCCTGGTCCACGGTCCGCCGTCCCTCCTTCCGGACATACTCTTCAATCGCTGCCCGCACTTTTTTGCGGACGAAAAAAGGCGCTTTCCGGACGGCTTTGTCCGCTTCAGACGACCATTTCACTGCTGACCTCCCCCTGGGAACTTATGATTACCTGGTTGACCGGCAGGTCCACCCCGGCCCGGGCCAGGGCTTTTTTGAGCATGCCCGGCAAACCCGCGCAGCAGGGTACTTCCATGATAACCGCGGTCACGCTCTTGACAGCGGCGGTTTTAAATATTTCGGTGAACTTTTCCAGGTAGCTGTCCATGTCATCAAATTTGGGGCACCCGATCATGACGGTTTTGTCTTTCAGAAAGTCGGCGTGAAAAGAGGGGTAAGCCACCGGCACGCAGTCCGCGGTTACCAGCAGGTCGGCCCCTTTTAGAAAAGGCGCTCCCGGCGGTATCAGGCGGATCTGCACCGGCCAGTGCCCCAGGCTTGATCGCTGACCACTGACAGCCGCCGGTTGATTGGCGGTTTCACAGGTGCCCTTCGGCCGGGCGAAGGTTTCCAGCCTGGTGGAAGGGCAGCCACAGGCCAGCGTGTCGGAATCATTCTGTTTATTGTCCTGGCTGGCCACCTGCCGGAGGTGCTCCTCCACCGCGGCTTCGTCAAATTCGGCGGCTTCCCTTTCGACCAGCTTCAGGGCGCCCCGGGGGCATTCGCCCAGGCAGGCCCCCAGGCCGTCGCAAAAGCGGTCATTAATTACTTTGGCCTTGCCGTTGATAATCTGAATGGCGCCCTCGGCGCAGGCCGGCACGCACTGGCCGCAGCCGTCACATTTTTCTTCATCTATTTCAATAATTTTTCGTGTGGTCGTCATGGTTTGATCCTTTCGTGTTTGATAGCCCGGTTATCCGGGCTGTTTTTTAATGCGGCTTGCTCAAGACCCCGGCCGCATCTGTTTGGTGATAACAGTATAAGCCCTCGAGGCACGAATATCCTTGACACGTATCAAGAAATCGGGTTTTTTTACAAAGTTGTCCGGAATTAATTTAACCCCGGCGACTAATGGTTGTAAAAGGCCCGGCCCGAGGCCGCGGGAAAAAATGTCAGAAGTCATAACCACTCATAATTCCACTGATTTCGATGCTCTGGCCGCCCTGGTGGCGGCCGGGCTTTGTTATCCCGAGGCCATGCTGGTGCTGCCGACCCGGGTCAATCCCAATGTTCAGGCTTTTCTGTCCATTCACAAAGACATGCTTTCCATTCATTCTTATAAGGATGTGGACCAGGAAGCGGTCTCCCGGCTGATCGTGGTGGACACTAATCAGTCCAAGCGCATCGGCCGCCTGAACCGGCTGTTGAAAAAAGAAGATATGGAAGTTCACATCTGGGATCATCACCCGGTTACCTCTGATATGATCGCCGACCAGGTCGTTCAGGAAGAGGTCGGCGCCTGCACTACCCTTTTCATGGAAATTCTTGAAGCCCGGGGCGTTGAGATAACCCCCATGCAGGCCACCCTTTTTCTGGCGGGTATTTACGAAGACACCGGCAACCTGGCTTTTCCTTCCACCACGGTGCGGGACGCCCGGGCCGTAGTTTATCTGCTTGAAAACAAAGCGGATCTGAGTTTCCTGGAGAACTTTTTGCGACCGGCTTACGGGGTCCGGCAAAAGGAAGTCTTGTCTGAAATGCTGCAAAAGGCGGAACGGCTGAAAATCGGCGGTCACCGCATCAGTGTCAGTGAATTGGACTTAAAAGGCCATACCCACGGCCTTTCCCTGGTGGTGCACATGTACCGGGATATTCTCAACGTGGACGCCGCTTTTGGTATTTTTAACGATCCCGTTAAAAACCGCTGCGTGGTCATCGCCCGCAGCGGGGTGGACGCTCTGGATGTTGGTCAGATCATGCGCATCATGGGAGGGGGCGGCCGTCCGGCGGCCGGTTCGGCCATGTTCAAGGATGTCGGCACGGGAGGCGTCAAGGAGTGGATCCTGGAGCTGATTCGCGAGAATCAGCGATCTTCCATCCACGTCGGGGATTTGATGTCGTTCCCGGTGGAAACCATTGAGGCCTCCCGTACCATGAAAGAGGTGGCCGCCATCTTGAAGGAACGGCGTATCTCCGGCCTGCCGGTGGTGGAGGAGGGGCAGCTGGTGGGCGTTATTTCAGTGCGGGATGTCAACAAGATCAAAAAAGAATCGCAATGGCGGGCACCGGCCAAGGCCTTCATGTCCACCAACATAATCACCGCTCCGCCGGATATGAGCGTGCCCAAGGCTTCGCGCCTCCTGGTCAAGCACGATGTCGGCCGGTTGCCGGTCATGAAAGACGGTCAGCTGATCGGCATTTTCACCCGCTCGGACGCCATGCTCTACTATTATGATCAGGTTCCGGAGTAAACCGGATGCTTTTCCCGTCTTGACTTGACGGTAAAGGATCTCCATAATTAATATCTGCCTGATCGGCAATCAATTTCAATCAAACATGAGGGAGGATAACATGGACGAACCAGTTAAAGTAGAGGTCCAATTCGGCCAATGGATCGAGCAGGGATTTTCTCTTTACAAGGCCAATTTCGGCTTGCTGGTACTGGCGACCCTGGTTGCTTTCGTTTTGAGTACGGTTACCCTGGGCATTCTGGCCGGCCCCTTTTTTGCCGGGCTGCTTATGATTACCCTCCGACTGGTGGACGGTACCGAGCCGCCGCCGGCCGTGGGCGATGTCTTTGGCGGTTTCAGCTGTTTCCTGCACTCCTTTTTGTTTGTGCTGGTCTGGTTCGTGGTTATGCTGATCGGGGCCACCCTGCTCGGCCTGGTGCCCTGTGTGGGACAGATTGCTTCCGTCTTTTTCAGCTACGCTCTGCAGGCCCTGCTGCTGTTCGCGCTTTTTCTGATTGCCGAACACAAGATGGACTTCTGGAGCGCTTCCACCCGGAGCATCGAGGTCGTCAAGACCAATTTCTGGCCCTTTTTGGCCCTGACCATCGTGGTCGGCATTATCGGCAGCCTGGGCGCCATTGCCTGCGGCATCGGCATTGTTTTTACCGCTCCCATAGCTTTCTGCGTTTATACGGTGGCTTATCGGGAGGTTTTCGGAGGCGGCCCGGCCGCCACCCAGGCACCACCACAATCTCCTGAAATTACAGACGAAAAGGTCTGATGAAGGTGGTGGCACTGGCCGGGGCCGCGCCTGAGGAGTCCGGCCGGCCGCTGCTTTTGAAAGCCGTCCGGCCGGGTTCATACTGGGATACGATCGGCGCTCATTTGCCCCTGGCCCTGGTGACCGGTCTGCCGCTGCTACTGGCCGCCATGGTCCCGATCAACCGCCTGCCGCTGAAAGCCTGTACCTTTCTGGGGCTGACCGGCCAGCCCTGTCCTTTTTGCGGGCTGACCCGGTCTTTCTGGGCCATGGCCGGTGGGGACTGGTCTTTTGCCATCTATAACTATCCCCTGGCCGCTCCCTTTTACATGGCGGTGGCGGCCGTTTTCGCCTGGAATGCCGCGGCTCTGGCTACCGGTTTCAGGCTGAGCCGGGGCAGCCTGCTGACAGTCGGACGTTGGCGGAGGCTGGCTTTCTGGGCGGCGCTGCTGCTGCTGGGCGCCAACTGGATATACCGTCTTATTCTGGGCTTACATTGACCGGGTTAAACCGGAATATCCGGCTTGATTGGTCGGTTGATCAGTCTGGTAACTTTAAAAGGCGAGGTCGACAATGCTTCCTTGCACCCGTGATTACGCCCACCCCGAAATAAACCAGGAAGTTAATGCCATCGGCGGCCATTATGTCGTTATCCGGGAAGAGCGGCTGCCTTTTCAAGGCGAGGAGGTGCTTTATTTTGTCGGCCACGGTATTGCTGACCGGACCTGCTGCGGTTTCGGCGCTTTTTGTTACGTGACCGTGGCCGGATATGTCCGGCACTGGCAATATACCCGGGACGACCAGGGCCGTCCGGTAACAAAGGTGGAACCGGTTACCCGGGCGGTCGATCAGAAGCTGATTCAAAAACAGATCAAGCAGCAGGAAAGCATGGTCAACCAGGTCAATTTTCTACCGCCGGAAGAAAGCCCGGTCTCCGGCTGAAGGAGCTTGCTGGTCGTCCCGGAAGGGGCCGATTTTTTCCCGGTTAATTTTCAGGAGGAATCCTTATGACCGGATCAGCAGGAAAATTTTTTTATCAGGCCATGTCGGTGGTCATCATGGCCATGATGACAGCAGTGGTCGGGGCGGCCTTTCTTCCAGGCGCGATCGCCGCGGCCGACCAGGTGGCCATGTCAGGCCAGGCGGAACAGCCCCTTGCCGGCAATGACCGCGAGGCCTCTTTTCAGGATTTGAAAAAAAAGATGATCGCCAATCAGCTGGTCGCCCGGGGCATCACTGAGACCGAGGTGCTCCAGGCTTTTAAGCAGGTCGATCGTCATCGCTACGTGCCCGGGCCACTCCGCCACCTGGCCTACCAGGACCGTCCCCTGCCAATCGGCCAAGGCCAGACTATTTCCCAGCCCTATATCGTGGCTTTCATGACCCAGGCGCTGGAACTGGACAGCACGGATCGGGTGCTTGAAATCGGCACCGGCTCCGGGTACCAGGCAGCCATTCTGGCGGAAATCGTGGAGCACGTTTACACCATAGAAATTATTGAATCCCTGGGTCGGCGGGCCGAACAAACCCTGGCCAGGGAAGGCTATACCAATATTTCCGTCAGAATCGGGGACGGCTACCGGGGCTGGCCGGAGCAGGCTCCCTTTGACGCTATCATGGTGACTTGTTCCCCCTCGGACATCCCGGAACCCTTAAAAGAACAGTTGGCCGAAGGCGGCACCATCATCATCCCGGTCAGCCGTACCTGGGGTCAGAAATTGATTCTACTGGAAAAACAAGATGATAAACTGGTGGAACAAAAGTCCCTGCCGGTCAGGTTCGTGCCCATGGTCAATGAAGACGGGAAGACCTATTAAACGGACCGGCGGCGGTGGACCGGTCGGTTATCAGGGGCAGACGGGTTCAGTGCCTCGAAGCGGCTGTTTTTGACTTTAAATCATGCTCCCCGTTAATGAGGCTCTCCAGGGTAATCTGATTCAAGCGTTCAAACATGGCTTTGCTGGCCTCAATCCAGACCCAGCGGGAGAGGCATTCCCCGGCCCGGTTGCAGACGCCGCAGTAAGGCTCCTGCGATTCGGAACATTCGGTCAGGGCAGTCGTCTCTTCCAGGGAGCGAACTATATCTCCGATGGTTATCTGGAATGGCGGCCGGCCCAGTTTATGCCCTCCAAAGGGGCCGCGCCGGCTGGTAATCAGTCCGTCTTGTTTGAGTTTCCGGATAAGCTGTTCCAGGTATTTCCGGGAGATGTTCTGTCGTTTGGCAATATCTCCAAGCGGGACATGGTTGTCTCCGCCATAAATGGCCAGGTCCAGCAACAGTCGGGTACCATATCTACTTTTTGTGGTCAGTCGCATTTTGGTGTCAGTGTTTGTGGTTTTGGGGAGCCAGGCCGGTCCGCACGACATAGAGCCTCCCTTTTCCAGACAAATATCCGGGTCAGTCCCGGCGTTAGTCAAATTACGTACTGTATCGGCTTTGATTTGATCTGTCCATCGGTAATTCAGGGGTGGAAGCTTGCCGGCTCCCCTGAATATCCGCGTTTGTCCGGAAAATCATCAGGACAATAAAACAATCTTCCTGATCGGAAGGCCCCGGCCGGCCCGTTTCACTTCAAAAAGTCAAGTTGCCGTAGGCCCTGGGGACAGAATTTATCCGCGGTTGTTCTGGGCGTGCCCGGGGCAGACATATCTCAAAACAGGTACCCTGGTCAGGGCGCGAAGTCACTTCAATAGAGCCACCATGCTGTTCCACCACGTGATTGGCAATAAACAATCCCAGCCCGGTTCCACGGGAACCCTTGGATGAAAAGAAAAGGGAAAACAGGGCCTCCCGGGTGGGTTGATCCATCCCGACGCCATTGTCCTCAATGGCCAGGCAGAATTCCCGTTCATCTTTGGCCCGGGCCGAAAGTTTTACCTGATGGTCTGTCTTTTTTTTGTCCAGGGCGCAGGCGTCCAGGGCGTTTTCCAGGAAATTGATCAGAGCCGTCTGCATCCAGTTTGTGTCTATTTCCACTTTGACCAGGGACGGGTCGATGTCGGTCTCAATGACGACTCCGGCCTCGTCGGCCAGATTGCGGACGGTTTCTACGGCGTTAGCTGCCAGCTCCGTCACCTCCACCTGTTCGTATTGCAGTTCCCGTGATTTGGCATAATTAAGAATGTCCCGAACCAGCTTTTTGATGCCCGCTGAATTCTTTTTGATCTGTTCAAATCCTTTTTCAATCCGCTGGTGATCGTCCTTTTTAAGACCGGTTTCCAGTTGATAGATGCTGCCGTCCAGAGCGGTCAGCATGCCCTTGATGCCGTGTGAAATGGATCCGAGCATGAGACCCAGGGAGGAAAGATGATCCTGGAGCTGCCGGACCTTGGTGATATCGGTTGATATCTCCATGACCTGGGTGATGGCTCCATGTTCATCCCTGATGGGCGCGGTCTGGGTAATAACGTTATATTGCTGACCCGACCGGGATTTGATCACTTCTTCCGTGCCGTGGGTTTTGCCGTCGGCAAAGGTTTTCTCCACCGGGCATTCCGGGCAGGGCGATTGACGGTGTTTGTATATTTGGAAACAATAGCCGCCGACGGCATTGCCGAAATCTTTTTTAAACATCAGATTGGTATCGGTCAGCCGCAGGTCCCGGTTCTGGACAGTAATATAGCAGGGCACCTCGTTGAAGAGCTGGTGGTAAAGGATCTGGGCGTTATGCAGTTCGCTTAGCCGCTGCGGATAATAGGCCAGTTTCTTTTCGGTGTTAATGTGTTTGCGGGCGTATTCCAGGGATAAGGCCAGGGCTTTGCTATTAAGCGGGGTGGTCAGGTAATAAATGGCCAGGACCCCGAATTCTTCCATGGCCTGTTCCTCTTTCTCCTTGGGAGAGAAGACGATCAGCGGCGGCAGGGGATGGCTCGTTTTGAAAGTTTTGAGTTCCGCCGGGAAATGGCCATCCAGGCCGTAGGGGTTGGCCAGAATGATGTCAATTTCGGGAGTCGACAGGAGCCGGCGTGCCCGCTCACAGGTGTCTGCCGCCAGGACCTCGACGTGTTTCCGCGCCAGGTAAATTTTCAGGGCGTTGGCATGACTGGTGTCACTGTCAATGAGCAGTATCGTCTGGGCCATTCAGGTTCACCCCAAAAGTTATTTGACGGATCTCGTGATGGTTTTGTAAAAGTTCAATAGCTTAGCTGAACCGTGTTTTCAGCAATTTTGTTTATGATTTCAAGTTAAAGGCAGAATAAAGCCATGGCCGGGAAAGTTCCCGGAAAGCTCCGGTTAATCGCCCGGACCGATATTTTCCCGGACTATGTCCAGTAGTTCTTCCCGGTCAAAAGGTTTGGTCAAGCTGGCCACGGCTTTGCCGATGGCGTACTTGTTCCCGGACAGACCGCTGATAACGACAACGGGAATGTTCTTCAGATCAGGCTGCTGGGACAAGTGGCGGTAAAAGCGGGGCCCCCATTCACCAGGCAATTCCAGGTCCAGGGTGATTAAATCCGGCACCTCTTCCTGGGCGACAGCCAAAGCGCCGGGAACATCGGCCGAAGTTACCGTCTGGTAACCGTTATCCTCGAAGATTGAGCTCAGATAGTCCCGCACGCTGGGATCATCGTCAACGATCAGAATTTTTTTCATAGCCACCACCTCTTGGCAATCCAATTATTGATTTATTGGTTCCAGGTTGTTGGTTACTTGTTCATGCTGATAACCGGGCAGCCGGCCCGGGTGATGACCTGTTCCAGGCTGCTTCCCGCGGCCGGGGGCTCATCGTCGGCAATATGGGAGTGATGGGCCATGACAATCAGGTCGGCGTGGTTCTCCCGGGCGTATTTGACGATTTCAACAAAGGGGATACCTTCCCACACCTCCATGAAGAACCGGTCGATGCCTTTCAGGTCGGCCAGGTACTTGCTGCGGATCCGGCTCAGGGCATCCCGTCGCTGTTCTTCAATCTCATCCTGGGAGATCTTTTTTCCCAGCAGCATGGGGCTGATATCCAGGGCGTGAAAGACATGCAGTTCACATCCCAGGTTGCGGGCCAGGTCCGCGGCAAAGGCAAAGGCCCTGTCCGCGGCTTTGGAAAAGTCAGTGCCCAGGACAATGTTGGAAAGCCCCCCCCAGAAGGAGGCGGCCGGCCGGCTGACAACCATGGCCGGACAATCGGCGGCCTTTAAAACCCTCTGGATGGTGGTGCCGGTAATGCCTTTCTTGTAGACCGAATCTTCAGCGTCTTCCGTGCTGCGTCCCAGCAGAATCAGGTCAGCCCCGATCGTTCGGGCCTGCCGCAGAATTTCCCGATGCGGAAAACCCATGGTTACCTCGATGCTGGCGTTGACCTGGTCGGACAGCTGATGGTCGTAATAGGTGCGGATTTCCTCCTTGACCCAGGCGATGTAATCGTCGTCTACTTCCACTTTTTCTCTGGTCTTGACATCCGTTACCGCCTGGCTGTATCCCCGGGAAGGAACGCCCAGCACGTGAAAGATATGGAGTTCCGAGCGGTTCATGGCCGCGATGTTAAAAGCCACCCGGGCCGCGTGATCACTGGCCTCAGTCGCGGACGTCGCAAACAGTATTCTTTTAAACATGCTCACCCCGTCTGTCTTCAGGTTGGTTGCCCCGGTTGCTATACTTCGGGTTTCATGTGATCCGGAATCTCCACCATTTCCAGGATCAGCGGCTTTAAAAAGGACCAACTGATGCCGATGGTATATTCTTCTTCCAGGTCGCGAATGGCGTCCCAGCAGTTGTGGCAGGGAGCGATAACCAGGCCGGCGCCGGTGTTAAGGATCTGATCCCGTTTGTTAACCAGGGCTTTGTTCCGCTGGGCACGGTAAAGACCGATGCCGTTAAAGCCGCCGCCTCCGCCGCAGCAGTAATTGTGCTCCCGGTTGGGCGCCATTTCGATAAAATACCCCGGCTCGACGATGTACTCCAGGATTTCCCGGGTTATTTTCTTCAAACCGTGGTTGCGAACGTAATTGCAGGAATCCTGTATGGTTACCGGCTGCTTGAGGCGTTTGGCGGGGTCAATCCTGAGTTTCCCTTCCCGCAGGGCTTCGGCCAGCCACTCCACGTAATGGATCGACTCCACCGGCGGCAGGCCGCTTTTTCTCCCCGCCCAGTATGGCCCCTCGACCACTGTCGCCCGGTGGGCGTGTCCGCATTCGGTTCCGATCATTCGCCGGGGCCGCAGTCTTTCCATGGCCGCGTAAACGCTGGCCACCTGCATTTTACAGGCTTCCGAGTCCCCGGCGAACATGGCCAGGCTTGTTTCCTCCCAGCCGGAAGAGGGCACCGTCCAGTTTTCTCCGGCCAGGTGAAACAGGATGGCGGCTTCGGCCAGGTCCTCGGGATAGTGCTTGACTTCCCGGGCGTTGACCGTGTACATAATGTCGGCGTCTTCCTTGTCCACGGGAACCGTCAGGCCGGGATAGTCCTCCTCGTATTCTTCCACCATCCATTCGTAGGTTTCCACGAAATCCTCGTCGGTTACATCCATCTGGGCGCGGTAAACCCGGTGCATGCCGGCTCCGATCTTCAGTTCCCAGGGGACGAATCCCTGCTGATAGAGCAGCTCCCGCAGGTAGCTGAACATGGCTCCGGTATCGATGCCGTGAGGACAGTAAAGGCCGCAGCGGTTACAGCAGGTACACTGGGCCCAGGCCACTTCCATGGCGTGGCGCATGAATTCATTGCTGACTTTCCCTTTCCGTTTAACGATTTCCCCCAGAGTGGATTGTATCTTATAGGCCGGCACCTGTCGGGGATCCCGGTCGTTGGCCAGGTAAAAAAAGCAGCTTTCCGCGCACATACCGCAATGGGCGCAGATCTTCAGCCAGGTTTTCAGGCGGGATTTGAAGGTTTTGCGGAGCTTGGTCCGCAGCAGGTCCGTATCCACCTCGAGCTCTTTCATCTCCTGGTAGTATTGGCCGCCGCCCTTATCACCGAGTAAGGCGATGATCTCTTCCGCCGTTTCCAAGGGCTTTTTGTTGCAAAGGGTTCCTTCAGGCATGGATTGTTCTCCTTACTGAATTGAACGGTCCAAATCTTGAAATTTGAATTTTGTCATGGCCTTAACCCGGATATTCCGGGAAATATCCGGGTTAAGAGATGGCCCCCTTTTCGCGATTTAAAAATTCAAAGGCTCCATGGCGCCATAATCACAGGGCTACCAGTCCATCGGGGTCCCTCTCAAACCGCCCCGCTTGATGCCGAAATCCATTCCCAGCTGAGCCCGGGAGGCGAAAAAGAGAACCATGTGGGATAACCTGGTAAACGGCGTTAAAACCAACAGCAACTCTCCACACAGAATGTGCGTCAGCAGCCAGAAGGAGTAGTTGCTCACCTCGTAGCGAGCCAGAAGACCGGTTATAAACGGTGCCACCGCCACCAGGAGGATCAGATAATCAGACCAGGTTGACAGGATTCGCACCTCGGGCAGCGCCAACCGCCGCATGATCAGAAAAAAAGCGGTGACGATGACCATCCAGGTCAAGATGTCCGCCACGACGGTATCCAAAGTAAACAGGGAAATGCCGATCTTATGTTCCAAAAAGGTGTTATGGGCCAGAAGAAACACGGGGACCAGGACAGCGCCGGCATGAAATCCGAAAAAAAGGATAGTCATAACGGGTTGTTCCCGCCAGCCACGGGTTCCAAACGGCAGCAGCCATTTATAAATGGATCGCCAGGCCCCTTTTAAGCCGCGGCCGCGATGGGCCGCGTAGGCCACGCGGTCCAGCTGCCAGTCGAGTCCCCGGAAATACAGCACCAGACGGACCAGGCAGCCGATGAAAAACACGGCCAGCGCAAGCCAGAACAGATAACCGGTTAATAATTCATACATGGACACCTCTTGTTATTAAAATTGGCGGAATAAAGGCAATTTGATATCAAAAAATTTTGACCTTCGGTCTCTTCCGTCGGGGGCACGCCCTGATCAACTCCTTAAATATCGGGGTTAGTCCCGGGCTTCCGCCGGACCGTGACAGGCCGCGCAGGTGACGGGACCGGTTCCGGTATTTTGCTCCTTAAGCTTTTGATGGCAGGCCACGCAGGAATCATGCGAGGCCTGGCGCAAAGACCGTACCGAATCGGTTGGCTGGTCCTGGTGGCAGTACAGGCAAGCTTCTTCGGCGCCTTCTTCATAATACAATTGACCGGTTTGCTGGTCATACTGATGATGGCAGACCCGGCAGTTGGTCAGGTCGTCGCCTGTCTCCGGCTGGATAGCGTCGGAGTCTTCATGCCGATAATGCAATGACGGGTCAAACCCTGCCGGCTGGGTAGAGGGTTCCCAGAGGTTCCGCGTTTTGTGACACAGCCGGCATTGACCGATCCGGGGCCCTGTTTCCTGACCAGCCGCCTTCTTGTCAACATGGCAGGAAAGGCAGTGTTCATGATAGAAATCTCCGGCCGACGCCGCGGCCAGCTGTTCCCGACGCTTGAACCTGAAGTCCAGGGTGCCGTTTTTTGTCTGGTGACAAACCGCGCAGTCCTGGTCGAGCGCCTGGCTGTGCCGCCCGTGAACAAACTGAACCGGCGGCATCTCGTCTTTTGGCCCACCCAGGGTGGAAATATCGATGGTTACTATATCAGGTCGTTTCGCCTGTTCCGGGCGGGAACTCGTGGCCCCGTCCTGTCCCAGGGCGATGACCCATCCCCCCCCCACAACGAGGAGGGCCCCCAGCGACCAGATTATTCGCGCGCGAAGTTTACCCATGTTGTTTCCTGATTAAATGCCAAAAAATTACGCGGTTGAAGGTTTCGCCCGGCCATTTATTATGGTCAGGCCTCGCGGCAACTTTTCGCCGCCGGTTTTTTCCCTGGCCTCAGCCGGCCGGAAAACGAATAGGTCTGAAAGACCCGATTCAGTCGGTGTTTTGGCCCAGCAGTTCATTGATGGTCTGAAGCAGTTCGGATTTATCCACCGGCTTGTCGAAAAACCGATCCGGGCTGAAATAGTCGGCATCTCTTTGGAGATCGATTTGAACGCCCAGTTCATCCTGCATGCCGGAAATACCTATGATCGGAATTTCAGCCAGGGCGGCGTCGTTTCTCAGCCGCCGACAGATTTCAAAACCGGAATACAGCGACTCCATCATGACATCCAGTAAAATCAGATCCGGAGCATGCTCTTCGGCCAATTCCAGCGCCTTCTGACCGTCCGCCGCAGTTAATACCTGAAAACCGTTGCGTCTTAGAAACGTTTCCATGGTAAACAGGTAGTCGGCATTGTCATCAATTACCAATATGGTTTTTTGGTCTTGTTCCATGGCAAATTCCTTTCGTCGAGTTTGTCCCGACCCGATAGTTCGCCAATAACAGGGCTGAGCCAACTCTTCTCAATTTTTACTTCTTCACGTATTGCCCGGTCATCAACCGGATGGTTGTTTTTTAACCCGGATATTTCATGAATTTTTTTGAAAAGCATTTTTCCAGGCCAGTATTGCAAATCAAGGCATAAAATATCCGGGTTAAGGCAATCGAAAAATAATCCGAAACAGACTCCCCCGCCCCTGTTTGGTCAAAACCTCTATTTTGCCGCTATGGTTTTTGACGATTCTTTTGACCAGCATTAACCCCAGGCCTGTGCCGGTATGGCCCTTGGTAGAGAAGAAGTCCTGAAAAATGTGGTCATAGGTCTTTTTGTCCATGCCGGTGGCGTTGTCTTCCACTTCAAACATAAAATGCTGACGGTCATAATAATCCAGTCGCAGAAAAACCTGGTGAAGGTGTTTCTGCTTATCTTTTTGACAGGCCTGCAGCGCGTTCCAGATCAAGTTGCTCAGCAGGCGTGAAATCCCCGCTGGATCCATCTTTATGGTGGGCAGATCCGGGGTCAACTGCAGGAGTAATTGCACGCCCAAAGATTGAGCCTTGTCCGCGAACAGCTGCCCGGCCTGCCGGGCCAGGTCCTCCGTGGAAACATCCTGTAATCGTGGCTGCCGGTCTTTGGCGGAAAACAGAATGTTTTGCGTTATGCGGGTCAGTTCGGTGATATTGCGCTTGACCACGTCCCATCCCTGGAGAGAAAGAGCCTTGTCCTGATCCTGCATGGCTTCATCCACGACGTAGACACCGCCCTGAATGTTTTCCAGTATGTTTTTAATATCATGTGACAAAAAGGCGATGGATTGGCCCAGGGTGACCATTTCCCGGTGAATATTCTTGATGTCGCTCACGTCGGCCAGAAGTTTTAAAGAAGCAATGACGTTCCCCACCACATCAAAAAAAGGGGCGGAGAAGGCCAGCATTTCCATCATCCGGCCATCAGCGTAATAAACAATTTCTTCGGAAACATGAAACCCTTTATCGCGGAAGGTCTCTCTCACCGGGCAATCCTGGCATTGGTATTGGGCCCCCTTTAAAACCGAGTAACAAGTCTTCCCTCTGATAGCGGGCCCGAAATCTTTTAATAAGCTGTGGTTGGCAAAAAGGATGTTAAACTCTTTGTCCTGGATCATCAAATAACACGGCAGAGCATCCAGAATGCTTTTAAAGGTTAAATCCTGCAGGCTGTCTTTGTTGGTAAGATCCATTACCCATCCTGCCGTATATAAAGAGGTAACATATTTAAGAACCCGCCCTTTGAGAGCGGTTGGGGCTACCGATGGTGATGACCTGACAATTGGCGAATTTGGACACATTGGCCGCTGTTTTGGTGTAAGTGCGACGCTTATCCTCCTGGTGCCCGGCCGTCCCCAGGATGATCAAATCAATCTGGTTTTCATCGGCATAACGAATAATTTCAAAATCCGGGGAGCCGACCTTGACGATAAAAGAATAATCAATTTCACCCTGACATCTTTTTTCGTAAACGCTTTTCAGGGCGCCCAGCTCTTCCAAACGGTGACGTTCATCCTCCTCTTCCGATTTTTTCGCGCTTTCTTCCGAAGATAAGGATTCATGCAAATGGAGGCCGCAGGGATTCACCGCGGGAATCACATTCATGAAATGCAATCTGGCCTGATGCTTGACGGCTTGGTCCAGGGCGTGGGTAAAGGCGGACTCGGCGTCCTCAGAATAGTCGGTGCAGAATAAAATGTTTTTGTATTGCACGCTGACATCCTTTTTTTCGGGAGGATGGGAAACCGTGGGGGATAACCTGAGGATCGCTGATGTGGAAGGCCATCCCTGGGAATATATCATACTGAAGCAATGTGATATATTCCGACTTATTTACTATGATATTAACCGGAAAAAAATTGGTTGTCAATATGAATTTGAGACAAGAATAAATTTTCAGGGCTGATATCGTTTTGGCCTGCTTTTTTTTACAGGCAGTGTTAAGTTTTAAGTGATTAAATGTTGAGTAAAATCAAGAATTTATTTTTGGTTTGTCTGTCGGTTGTAGAAGTTTCCGGGCTTTTTATGAAGCCGTCGAAGCTGTTTCTTCCGGGTGGGGCCGGGGCAGGACTCCGGCCCGCTCGGCGATCTCCGGCACCTTGTGCTCCCATTCGATGGCCATCAGGTGCACCCCGGCCACCCCTTCCATCTCCTGGAATTCGGCGATCTGTTCCAGGGCGAAGCGAATCCCTTCTTCGGGCTGCTTGTCTTTGTCCACCCCTTTCAGGCGCTTGATGAGGGCGTCCGGGATGTCCATGCCGGGCACGAATTTTTTCATGAAGTTGGCCATGCCGGCGCTTTTCATGGGGGTGACCCCGGCCAGGATGAAGCATTTTTCGGCAAGCCCCATATCGACCGCCATTTTCATGAACTGCCGGAACTTGTCCATGTTGAAGACGCACTGGGTCTGGATGAAATCGGCCCCGGCGGCGATCTTGTTGGCCAGGCGGTAAACCCGGTATTCAAAAGGATCGGCAAAAGGATTGCAGGCGGCCCCGACGAACATGGTCGGCCGGCCTTCCACCGGCTCCTCTTTTTCGTTCATGAAGGTGCCTTCATCCCTCATTTTGACGGCCAGTTGGATGAGCTGCATGGAGTCGATATCATGGACGTTTTTGGCCTGGGGGTGATTACCGAAGGTCTGGTGGTCTCCGGACAGGCAGAGGATATTGCGGATCCCCAGGGCGTGGGCCCCGAGGATATCGCTGGTCAGGGCCAGGCGGTTACGATCCCGGCAGACCATCTGGAAATTGGGCTCCAGGCCTTCATGAATCATCAAATGGGAGGCCGCCAGGCTGGACATGCGAACCACGGCCGTCTGGTTATCGGTCATGTTGACGGCATCGACGTTGCCCTTGAGATAGCCGAACTTCTTGATCAGATGCTCCGTGTCCGCCCCCTTGGGAGGACCGCATTCTCCGGTAAATGCGAAATGACCGGCCCGCAGAACTTTTTCCAGGTTGCTCCCTGATTTCAAGTCGCTCATGGAGTGCCTCCTTATCCGTTTTCGATCAATTCTTCCCGGGTACTCCGGCGGGGACCGCCGTCCCGGGAGGAGCGCCAGTCTCTGGCGTCCTGGATCTTAAGCAGGTCCTCCAGCCTTCCCGCGGCCATCTTTTTTTTGACGATGACGTCCCAGATGCATTCGGTTTCTTTCGATACTTCGCAGGCGCCGTCGGACGATCCCCCGCAGGGTCCGTGCAGGAGGCTTTTGGCGCAGCGGGCAATGGGGCAGAGACCGTCAAAATGGTGGATCAGGCAGGAGCCGCAGCCGGCGCAGCGTTCCTCCCAGACGCCGTGGCTGACCGCGCCGCCGTAAAAGGTGGTATTCACCGCCGGGAAAAAAGGTTGCTCCGGATAGGCTTCGGAGAGGAACTGGGGCCCCACGCCACAGGCCATGGACAGAACCGCTTCATAATCGTGGACATCCGGGCGCAGTTGTTCAACATATTCCTGGTCGCACTGCCGTTCCAGCACCCGGGTCTCAATCTGGATGTCCGTACCTTCTTTTTTCCGGGCGATATTCAGTGCCGCGGCCAGGACCTCCACTTCTTTGGCGCCGCCCACGTTGCAGACGGTGACGCACCCCTTGCACCCTACCAGCAGAATTTTGGCAAAAGGAGCGAGCATGGCCAGAATTTCTTCCAGTGGTTTTCGATCGGCAACTATCATGGTTCACCTCTTAATTAAGAGCTTGTCCTTCCGTGAATATTCCCGCCCGCCGGTTTTCCGCAAGGCGCGCTCAGGCGGCCGGCTTTTTCCGGCGCAGGGGAGAAGGTCCCAGGGCGGTCACGGTGGCCACCATCTCCCGGGCGATTTCGGCGAATCGGCGACCCTGGGCGGAGGAGAGGTTGTACATGGCCACCCGTTCCGGTTCAATACCGATTTCCCCGAGAAGTTTCTGAACGTAAGCCACCTTGCGGGCGGCCTTGAGGTTGCCGCTGTTGAAATGACATTCGCCTTCCAGGCAGCCGGCCACGTAAACCCCGTCGGCACCGTCCTCGATGGCGTTGAGCAGGTGAAGAATATCCACCCGCCCGGCGCAGGGCACCTGGAACACCTTCACCGCGGCGGGATAGGAGAGTCGCAGGGAACCTGCCAGGTCCCCGGCCGCGTACGCTCAGTACTGACAGCAGAAGGCGATGATGGTCGGTTCAAAGTTATCGGTCATGATGGTTCCCCCTTGTTGATTGGGTCTCCTGGGAGTTAAGCCTCGGCGAACAGGGCGTCGGTCTTGGCCTTGATCTGTTCATCGGTGAAATGCCGCAGGGTAATGGCCCGGCCCGGACATTCCGCCACGCAGGCCCCGCAGCCGTGACATTCGGCGGCTTCAATGACGGCATACCCGTCTTCATGAATAAAGGGGACCCCGTAAGAGCAGGTCCGGACGCAGGTCAGGCAGACGGCGCAGCGTTCCGGATCGACCTCGGCCACCACTCCTCCGACCAGGAGGGCGTCCCGGGCGATGATGGTCATGGCCCGGGAAACCGCCGCCCGGGCCTGGGCGATGGTTTCCTCCAGGGGCTTGGGATAATGGGCCAGGCCGGCCACGAAAAGTCCTTCCGAGGTGAAATCCACCGGCCGCAGCTTGGCGTGCGCTTCCACCAGGAACCCGTCGCTGTTGACGGGCACCTTGAATAATTCGAAGAGGTCCTTGTTGGCCGTCGGGATGACGCCGGTGGCCAGCACCAGCAATCCCGGAGAAATCCGGAGCGGCCGCCGCAGGACATGGTCTTCTGCTTCCAGCACCAGTTGCTTGTCCGGATTGAGAGTGACCCGCGGGGGATGTTCCGGTTCAAAGCGGATGAAAATAATTCCCTTTTCCCGGGCTTTTTTATAGAGGGCTTCGCGGAAGCCGTAAGCGCGGATATCCCGGTAGAAAATAAAGACCCTGGCCCGGGGATTGCGCTGCTTGACTTCCAGGGCGCTTTTCAGGCTGTGGGTGCAGCAGACTTTGCTGCAGTAAGGATGGTTCTCGTCCCGGGAACCGACGCATTGAATGAATACCACCGAGCGGGCGCTGGTGACACGGTTGTCTTTTTCGTCCAGGGCCCGGTCCAGGTCCAGGTGGGTGAGGATATCGGGGTGACGGCCGTAGAGGTAGAGATCGGGTTTGTCCTCCTGGCCGCCGGTGGTGATGATGGCGGCCCCGTGTTCCACCGTCACCGTTTCCTCGGTGTCCCCGGAGCGGGTCACGGTGGTGATGAAATTGCCGTATGATCCAGCCGAGCCGGTGACCCGGCTGCTCAGCAGCACGGTGACGCGGTCGTTGCCGGTGACCCGCTCGATCAGGCCGGCCAGGTAGCGGGGGACGTCTTCTCCCTGCCAGGTGGCTCGCAGGTGACGGGCCACCCCGCCCAGTTGGCCGGATTTTTCCACCAGGACGGCTTCGTAGCCCTGTTCGGCCACGCCCAGGGCGGCTTCCATTCCGGCCACCCCGCCGCCGACGACCAGCACGGAGCGGGTGATGTCCAGGGCCACCTGGTGCAGCGGTTCCGTCCGGGTCGCCTTGGCCACGGCCATGCGCACCAGCTCTTTGGCCTTGGTCGTCGCCCGGGCGGGGTCATCCATGTGGACCCAGGTGTTCTGATCCCGGATATTGGCCATTTCAAACAAGTACTTGTTCAAGCCGGCGTCCAGGATGGTCTCCTGGAAGAGCGGTTCATGGGTTCGCGGCGAGCAGGAGGCGACCACCACCCGGTTGAGCTGTTTTTCCTCGATAACCGTCTTGATATGGTCCAGGGAATCCTGGGAGCAGGCAAACAGCTTGTCCTCCACGTGGACCACTTGCGGCAGGGTGGCGGCATAGTCGCGGACAGCCGGGACGTCGGCTATGCCGCCGATATTGATGCCGCAGTTGCAGACAAAAACGCCGACCCGGGGGGGCTCGCCGGCGATATCCCGCTCCGGGGGCGGAGTCTTGGCGCGGGTAAGCTGCCAGCGCTGGCCGGCCAGTTTTAAAGTGGCGCTGGCCGCCGCCGCCGAGGCTTCCATGACGGCCGCGGGAATGTCCTTGGGCTCCTGAAAGGTACCGCAGACATAAATGCCCGGACGGGAAGCATGGACCGGGGCCAGGTCGGCGGTGGCGGCGAAACCGTGCTCATTCAGGTCGATTCCCAGGTTGGCCGCCAAACCGCGGGCGTCGGCGCAGGGCGAGAACCCCACCGACAGGACCACCAGGTCGAAAATCTCTTCCATGGTCGAGCCCGACTCGCTGGCGTAGACGATCCGCAGCCGGTCATCGGGCAGGGGGAAAACCGAGTGAACCCGGGAGCGGATGAAGCGGACGCCGCTTTCATCCTGGGCCCGGATATGATAGGCGTCAAACTCCTTGCCGTGGGTGCGCATGTCCATGAAGAAAACGGCCGCGTCCAGATCCTCGTGGCTGTGTTCCTGGGCGATGACCGCCTGCTTGTTGGCGTGCATGCAGCAGACCGAAGAACAGTAGCTATGGGCCCCTTCGTGAATGTCCCGGGAACCGACGCACTGGAGCCAGGCGATTTTGCGCGGGGTGCCGCCGTCGGAAATCCGCTTCAGTTCCCCGCCGGTGGGGCCGCTGGCCGAGAGCAGGCGCTCGAATTCCAGGCTGGTGACCACGTTGGGGCTGCGGCCGTACTGGTACTGTTCCCCGCCGGCAGGGTCATAGGTGGTGAATCCGGGGGTGGCGATGACCGCCCCGACATTAAGTTCCAGGTCCCGGACGGTGTCATCCAGGCGGATGGCCTCGGTGGGGCAGAATTTTTCACAGGCCTTGCACTTGCCTTTTTCAAAGTAAATGCAGTGGTCGGCGTCAATAGTGTATTTCAGGGGCACGGCCTGGGGATAGGGCAGGTAGATGGCCTTGCGGATATCGCTGCCTTCGTTAAATTCGTCGGGGACCTTGCGGGGACATTTTTCCGCGCAAACCCCGCAGGCGATGCACCGATCCATGTCCACGTAGCGCGGTGATTGGCGCAGGGACACGGTAAAGTCTCCCTCCTCCCCGTCGACGGCAACTACTTCCGTCAGGGTCAGCAGCTCGACGTTGAGGTGCCGGCCCACTTCCACCAGCTTGGGAGACAGGATACACATGGAGCAGTCGTTGGTGGGGAAGGTCTTGTCCAGCTGGGCCATTTTACCGCCGATGACCGGGGCCTTGTCCACCAGGTAGACCAGGTAGCCGGAATCGGCCAGATCCAGCGCGGCTTGCACCCCGGCGATGCCGGCCCCCACCACCAGTACCGCTCCGGTTGTTTTTTCGACCATGATTACCCCCCTGTTTTCGGAATATTGAGACCGGCCAGGTCAGGTCCCAGGTAGGCCCGTTCATTTTCGCCCAGCACTCCCAGCGCCAGGCAGAGGATGGTCCAGAGATGAACCACGCGATAATTGCCCCCGTAATGTTCGCACATGTCCTCAATCTGGGCGTGGCAGTTGTGGCAGGGCGCGATGACATAGGTGGCTCCGGTGTTCATGATCTGGTCGAATTTGACTTTGCCGTAGGCCCGCCGCTGGTCCGGATATCCGCCCTGGAGGGCGCCGCCGCCTCCTCCGCAGCAGAAGTTGTTGGACCGGTTGGGGATCATTTCCACAAAATTTTCTTCGCCCACCACCGTTTTGACCACGAACCGCAGATCATCGACGATCTTGTTGGAGCCGGTTTTGCGGGCGATATTGCAGGGATCCTGGATGGTGAACCTGGCCTGGACGTCTTTGTTCCAGTCGGCGTTTATCTTGAGGGTGCCGTCGCGGATCCAGTCGGCGTACAGCTCGATAATGCTTTTGAATTCAAAGTTGTGGGGAATCCGGTATTTGCGCAATCCTTCCAGGATTGAATAGTAGGAGTGCCCTCATTCGGTGTTGACCACCATTTCACAGCCCAGGTTGTGCTCGATGTGATAAACGAACTCTTCCATGATATGGCGCCAGCCTTCGTCATCGGCCAGGAACATGCAGTAGTTTTCACCGCCCCACATGACCGTGGGATAGGTCCAGTCGGCCCCGACCAGGTGCAGCACCTTCCACAACGGCCCCAGTTCATCCGGCTCGGTGACCGGTTCCCGGGAGTTCTGGTTCAGGGCGATTTTAGCGCCGACCCGGTCCACCGATACCTGGAGATTTTCAAAACCGGGGTGGTCCTGCCGGATCTCCTCGGCCACGTCCTCCACGGTAAAGGAAAAATCTTCGGTGGACACGCCCATGGCGTTGCCGGACCGGATATGCTGGTCGCAGGAACCGCGGATACCCTTGGGCCTTTTTTCGCGGGGCCAGGCGGCCCGGACATTGTAAATCAGCCGGGGGATATCGATGTCCATGGGGCAGGCCTCCTTGCACCGGGCGCACATGGTGCAGACCCAGGTCCAGGGACTGCGCCGGACCTCTTCCTCCAGGCCCAGCAGCAGCATTCGCAGAAATTTTCGGGGATCCAGCTCAAATTGTTCCGCGGCCGGGCAGCCGCCGGTGCAGGTGCCGCAGGTCAGGCACAGGTCCAGGTTGGCGCCGGGAACTTTTTCCAGCACCTCTTCCTTGAGCGCGATCGAAAGGTCGTCCAGGTCGATAATTTCCGTCATGTCCCCATCCTCTCTTACCTGAGTTTGGCGGCGTTGAGGTACTGCGGCAGGTTCTCTTCACCGCCGATGGTAATGATGTGAACCCCCTGGCAGAGGTCCTTCAGCCCCTTGACCGTTTCCGCGAACAGCTCGATGCTGGCCTTTGTTTTGTCCGGAGACTTCAACAGCTTCTGGATGACCCAGTCCGGGACCAGTCCGGAGCGGAAATGGCGGTTGAGGAATTTGCCCATGCCGGCGGTGCGCAGAATCATGACCTCGGCGATGACCGGCACCTGAAATTCTCCGACCTGTTTCATGAACCGTTCAAAATGTTCCAGGTCAAACACCGGCGTGGTCAGAAAATAGCCGGTGCCGACGTTGAGCATGTCCTCCAGTTCCTCCAGGCCTTGTTTGGGAAGGTTCTTTCCCTGGGGTGTTTCCACGCCGGACCCCAACATGAAGTCCATTTTTTTCGACAGTGGTTTGCCTTCAATGGAGTGGCCCTCTTTAAGGTGTTCCAGGACCGAGGCCAGTTTGCCGGAGTCGACATGGAAAAACATGGACTCCTGCAGGCTGTTTCCGGAAATACGGTAATCTTCGGTAAACACCAGCAGGTTGTCCACGCCGGCCTCGCTGGCCTGGGCCAGGTCTTTCTGGAGTTGAAAGCGGTTCTTGTCGCGGGTGGTGGTCTGGTAAATGGCGTTAAACCGGTTTTTATGCAGCAGGTCACAGGTTTTTATGCTGTCGCCGACAATTCCTTCCAGCTCTATTTCGGCCACGGAGACGCCATCCACCCGGCCCCTGATTTTTTTTAAATTTTCGATCAGGGCTTCCGGGTTTTCTTCACCAAGGGGGGCCTGAACTTCGGAGGTAACGACAAACCGGTTTTTCTGCAGTGACTCCTTCAAATTCATGATATCCCTCCTATTCTTTCATTCCCAGCAGTTTGGCCACTTCATCTTTGAGCTTCGGCAGGGGTAGCGGCTTGGAAAAGCAGACGTCGGCGCCATTTTCTTTCATCTGTTTGAATTTTTCTTCGTCCAGATAGGCGGACAGGACAATGATCTTGATGTGACTGGTGTCCTGGCCGGTCTTGATTTTCTTGCAGACTTCATACCCCTTGATGTCGGGCATCATTATATCCAGGATGATGAGGTCGGGATTGAAATGCTTGACCTGCAGGCCGGCTTCAAATCCATCTGCCGCGGAGATGACCTCGTAATTGTACTCATCTTCTTCCAGCGCCTGGACAATTGATTCGACAATGATTAAATCGTCATCCACCACCAGGATCTTTTTTTGACCGTTCTCTGCTTTTTCCTCCGGGATGGGGATGCCCTGTTTTTTCATGAATTCTTCCAGGTCATCCTTCTTGATCCGTCTGTGCCCGCCGATGGTCCGATAGGCTTTGATGTGGCCGGCGTCCACCCAGTTGATGATGGTTTTGGGCGAAACATGGCAGTATTTGCTGGCGGTAAACACGGTCAATGTATCTTCCATTTCAGCCCCCTTGCGTTGGTTGACCTTGGAGTTGGTACGCTTATTATAGTTATTCCCGTTTATATAGAAAAATTATGGTTAATTTAATTCTGTAATAAGTAGATTAACTAAAATAAATGTACAGGTCAAGAAAAAAATTACGTGTCAGCGCTTTTGGGGAAATTTTTTTTGACAGTCAGCCCGAATCTTTCATGAAATGTCTGAAATGTCCGGGTCAGGCGGAAAGTGGCCGGACCGGTTTTACGCCGGCGATTCCACGCGGTCCGAAATCGGCAGCGTAATAATAAAGGTGGCTCCCTGTCCCGGTCGGCTGGAGACCTGGATGTCGCCGCCATGTTCCTTGATGAAGCCGTAGCAGACTGACAGACCCAGTCCCACCCCCTTGACGCTGTCTTTTTTGGTGGTAAAGAAGGAGTCAAATACCTTTTCCAGGTGTTCGTCTTTAATGCCGATGCCGGTATCAGCTATGGTGATGACCATGCTGCTGCTTTTTCTGCTGGTGGTGACAGTCAGGGTCCCGCCTTCGGGCATGGCGTCCACGGCATTGGAGATGATGTTGATAAAAACCTGGCGGAGCTGATCCCGGGAAGCGTGCAGTGGTTCCGGGTCCTTGACAAAGGAGGCTTCGATCTTGATGTTGTTTTCCTTGAACCGTTTTTCATGGAAAAGAAGGATCTCCTCCAGCACGGTGTTGATGTTGAGGTCGTGTCTCTGGGCCTGGTCGGGTTGGGAAAAAGAGAGCATCTGTTTCAACATGTCCACCAGCCGCTCTATTTCCGAAAGAGACATGTCCAGGAGCTTGCGCCTTTTGTTGGTGGGGGGGATTTCGGTTTTGAGCAGTTCCAGGGTGTTCATGATGCCATACAAAGGGTTGTTGAGTTCATGGGCGATCTGGGAAGTTAACCGTCCCATGGCGGCCAGTTTTTCCGAATGAAGCAACTGCTGCCTGGTTTCGCTGAGGGTGCGCTCAATGTTCAGCCATTCGCCGAGGTCCACGAAAATGCCCACGGAAGCGACTTCCCGGCCTTGTTCATCGTAGATAATACCGGCCGAAAGATTCCCTTCAATCTCCCGCCCGTTTTTGCTTCTGACGATCAAGGGATATGATTTTAAAACTCCCTTGCCGCCGTAATCTTCACTCCGCAGCATTTTCATGACCTTCCGGGCCATTCCCGGGGAGTAGACCTCCTCGATATTTATTTTTCCCAGCACCTCTTCGGCTTTATACTCCAGGATCTGCTCGGCGCCGTTGTTCCAGATGATAAGATCTCCCTTGAGATTGGCCGCCATGATGGCGTTGGGTGAGCATTGAATGGTTTTGTCCAGAAAATCAAGGGCTTCTTTCATGCGGTTTTCCATTTTTTTCCGTTCAGACTGGTCTACCACAATTCCTTCATACCCTTCGACTTCTCCTTCCGGGCCGTACCGGACATTACTGGTCAACAGAACCTGCACGGTGGAACCGTCCTTTTTTTTCCATTCCACCTCGTAATCAATCACCCGGCCGTCTTTTTCCACGATTTCCTGATATTCGGCCCTGTCTTCCGGCTTGAGGTAGAGATCTTCGGCCAGGTCCAAAGCCAGAAATTTCTCCTTGCTCTGGTAACCCATCATTTTCAACAGGGCCGGGTTAACATCCTCAAACCAGCCCTGCTTGCTGCTGATAAAAACGCCACAGCCGGCATTCTCAAACAATCGCCGGTAGTTGTCTTCCGAAGATTTCAGGCGGGCTTCCTGCTTTTTTTTCTGGGTTATGTCCCGGTAGATGGAAAGTTTTGACATTGAGCCGTCTTTATTGGATACCGGCCGTTCCACCAGGTTGAAGGTCCGGTCAAGATGGGGAATGTAAGCTTCGCTGATTGTTTCACCGCCAGACTGTAGCACTTCTTCATATCGGCACCAGGGGCAGACGTCGTTTCTGGCGTTGAGTGTTTTGTAGCACTTTTCCCCGACGCCGTAGCCGAATATCTGCTGCATGGCCCGGTTCATGTATTCCACGACATAATTTTCACCGACGATGTAGATGCCGTCTTCAAGGGCATCCATGGCATCAAGCAGTCTGCGCATACCGTGTTCGACCATATCTCAGACCTCCTTGAGGAGCTTAGCCCGGATCTTGCGGGAGTCGAGGCGGGCGCGGGTTTCCGGCGACCCGCGATTTGAAATACTGAAATAAAACCGTCTTTATCAGAAAAATTCAGGAAATGTTGGAATAAGATATTTATAAGACGCGGGCCGGGATTTTGTCAAGTTCTTCCGCCACGGACTTATCCCGGACCGGAGCCGGACCCCGGCAGCATGATAACTGATCAGAATCACGGATTAACCCGGATGTTCTGTGAAATATCCGGGTTAAATTGTTTTGCTGGCGGAAAGGGCGGTCAGAACGACTTTTTGTTGCAGGCGTTCTTTCAAGCCAACCGGATTTGTCAGCTGGAGGCGTTCCAGGTAGGGAGCGGCCGCCTCGGGTACGG
>JAWOCW010000212.1:0-10363 GCA_046483615.1 Desulfosudaceae bacterium | reverse complement strand
GTGTCATCTCCGATGTGCGGGAATTGCCCGGTAAGCTGCTGCGCATTTACGGCCGGCTGACGGGCTGACCGGAGAGATAAGGCCTCTTTCGTCACCCCGGCTCATATTTCGTTATCCGGCTCATATTTCGTCGGCCCGGCTCATATTTTGTCACCCCGGCGGACGCCGGGGTCCAGTAATATCAATTTTATCTGGATTCCGGCGTCCGCCGGAATGACGTTTCTGGATTCCGGCGTCCGCCGGAATGACGTTTCTGGATTCCGGCGTTCGCCGGAATGACGTTTCTGGATTCCGGCGTTCGCCGGAATGACGAAGTATGTTCACCGTAATGACGGGGTAGGTCCTTTTTACGGGACCATCACTATCTACGGGACCGTTAATTCAGGTTTGGTAAAAAACCTCACTCAAGTTTTAAAAAATTCATTATACCACAGGGTCAGGACAATAACCGACAGGATTCTGTCCGCCGCTGAAACCAGGGTATCCGGGCCGACGGCGCCGGCGGACAATTGTTTCTGCTGTTCCTTGACCATGGCCGGGTCGAGCAGGCCCTGGCGTTCGATCATGTCCCCGCTCAATATCTCCCGCAGGACCTCCGGCAGGGAGTCCGGCCGGGACAGCCATTCGGCCAGGGGGATGGTAAAGGGCTGTTTTTTGTGTCCGCCGGTGGCTTGATCGACATGGTGGTCCCGGGAGAGGGCGTACCGGCAGAGCGCTTTTTCCCGGCCGGCGGCCAGGTCGGTTTTAAAGGCCACCGGCAGGGTGGCCGCCAATTCCGCCAGCCGGTAGTCCAGGAAGGGGGTGCGGGTTTCCAGGGAGTGTCGCATGGACAGCTTATCCAGCCGCAGGATAACGTAATCCGGCAGCCGGGCCCGGGTTTCCATGGCAATGGCCGCGTTAAGGGGGTGCTCATGGCCGGACAAGCGGGGTCGGGCGTCCCGCGGGAAAGGGACTTCGGCCGGAGCCCGGCCGGTCAGGCGGGCGATCTCCGCCGGAGAAAAGAGTTGTTCGCTTTGAATGTAGCGGTCCACCGGGTCGGCGCTTCGGACGGCCAGGTAGGCCTCCAGTTCGGGATAGGCGGCCTTCATCTCTTTTTGTTCGGCGGGCGACAGCCCGGGAAAGAGGGTGGCCGCGGTTTCGATCATGAATTTGCGGTAGCCGCCGAAAATTTCATCGGCGCCTTCCCCGGTCAGGACCACCTTTAAACGATTGCCCGCCATTTCGCAGACCTGGTCGGTGGGCAGAATGGTTCCCAGGCTGATGGGTTCTTCCAAAGACCGGATAATTCGCGGCAGTTGCCCCAGGGCGGCCCGGTCGCAGATTCGCGTTTCCAGCCGGGCCTTTACAAAGCGCTGGTGATTGGCCGCCAGAAAGTTTTTGACCCGGGGCAGCTCGTTATAGCGGTCTTCGGCAAAGGCCATGGTAAACAGGCGCAGATCCGGCCGGCGAGCGGCGGCCAGGGAAGCCACCCCCGCGGAATCAATGCCGCCGCTGATAAAAGACCCCACCTCAACGTCCGAGCGGAGCCTGATCCGGACGGCGTCCGTGAGCAGTTCCATAAAGCGGTCCGCGGCCTGGTCCAGGGTGAGGGAGGAGTCGATGGCGTCCAGGCGGTATTCCCAGTACCGGCGCAGTTGATATCGGCCGCGCTCAAGATCGTAATCCAGGTATGATCCCGGCGGCAGGCGCTTGATGCCCTTAAAGAGCGTCTTTTCCCCGGGCAGGTAGCGATAGGTAAAATAGGTCGGCAGGCCGTCGGCGTCGAGTCGGGGAGGCTCCTTGCTTCCGGCCAGCAGGGGCTTGATCTCCGAGGCAAAGAAAAATCCCTCCCGGGTTTCGGTGTAGTAGAGCGGTTTGATGCCGAACCGGTCCCGGAACAGCAGCAGTTTTTTTTCCGCGGGAGAATAGATCGCCCCGGCATACATGCCGTTGAGCATAGGCAGAAAATCCAGCCCGTAACGCCGGTAAAGATGAAGCCCCACCTCGATGTCTCCCCGGGAAACAAAGGGCTGGTCAGAGACCGCTGGTTTTAACTCGAGATAGTTGTAGATCTGGCCGTTGCAGACAATGGCCGAGCCGTCCCCGGGGCAGATAATCGGCTGCATGCCGGTTTCCAGGTCCAGGATGGACAGCCGGGCCAGCCCCAGGCCGAGATTGCCGCGGTTCAGCGGAAACAGGGACTCCCGCTTATCGTCCGGTCCCCGGTGGCGTTGCCGATCACCCATCCGGCCCAGGCGTTGAGCCAGGTCCGCTTTTTCCAGGCTGTTGGAAATGATGCCGTAGATACCACACATATGGTCGCCTTTATAAAGCGGTGTGCCGGTAAAGTTCGAAACCACCGCTGAAGCTGACCGCTGAAAATCCGTAATGGCGTAAAATCCGGTAAGCGATATAGCTTCGCATTCCAACCGCGCAGAAGATCACCTGGGTTTTGTTTTTATCCAGCTCGTCCAGCCGGTCCCGGAGATCGTCAATGGGGATATGCAGGGAGCCGGGGATAGGTCCTTCGGTGTCAATCTCTTCTTTGGTTCGCAGATCCAACAGGGTGTGGGTGTCCGCGGCGAATCGGTCGAAGTCGTGCCAGTAAACGGACTCGATATCGCCCTTGAGGTGATTGGCCGCCACGAAGCCGGCCATGTTGACCGGGTCCTTGGCCGAAGAAAAGGGCGGGGCGTAAGCCAGTTCCAATTCTTCCAGGTCATAAACGGTCATTTGTCCGTGGATGGCGGTGGCGATGACGTCAATACGTTTGTCCACGCCGGCCTGGCCCACGATCTGGGCGCCCAGGATTTTGCCCGCTCCGGGCGAAAAGAGCAGCTTGATGGTCATGTTCGTGCTGCCGGGATAATAAGAGGCATGTGAACCGGAGCAGGTGTAGCTTTTTTCATAATCCCGGCCCTGCTTCCGCAGGGTTTTTTCATTGAGGCCGGTGCTGGCGATGGTTCGTTCAAAGACCTTGACGATGGCGGTGCCCATGGTTCCCGGATAGGTTGAAATCCGGCCGCTGGCGTTGTCCGCCGCGATACGGCCCTGCTTGTTGGCCGGTCCGGCCAGGGGAATCATGGCCGGTTGCCCGGAGATCCGCTCAGTTACCTGGACCGCGTCGCCGATGGCGTAAATATCCGGATCAGAGGTGGTCATGGCGGCGTCGGTAACAATGCCGCCCTGGTCGCTGATTTCCAGGCCGGCGCTGAGCGCCAGCCGGTTTTCGGCCCGGACGCCGATGGCTAATATGACCAGGTCACAGGTCAGGCGTTTGTCCTGCCCGGTAACTACCTGGAGCCGGCCGGCTTCTTTGTTGAAGAGCTTGACACCGTCCCCCAGGATCAGTCGCAGGCCGTTTTCCTCAAGATGAGCATGAACCATCCGCGCCATTTCAAAATCAAGCGGGGCCATGACCTGGTCAAGCATTTCCACGATGGTGACCTCCACCTGTCGCCGGGCCAGGTTTTCGGCCATTTCCAGCCCGATAAAACCACCGCCCACCACAACGGCGGCGCGGGGCCGCTGCTCGTCCACCAGCTTTTTAATGTGGTCTATGTCGGGAACGGTGCGGACGGTAAAAATATTTTGCAGGTTAATGCCTTCCAGGGGCGGCTGAACCGGGGCCGCGCCCGGAGAGAGAATAATCCTGTCGAATTTTTCCAGGTAAACAGTATCGCTGGTCAGGTCTTTGACTGTTACTTCCCGGGTCTGGCGGTCTATGGAAAGGACTTCGCTGTTGACGCGGACGTCAATCCGGTAACGGCGGCTGAGATCCTCGGCGGTGGTCACCAGCAGTTCGTCCCGTTCTTTGATAACGCCGCCCAGGTAGTAGGGCAGGCCGCAGTTGGCAAAAGAGATGTATTCGCCCCGTTCAAAAAGAATGATTTCCGCGGTTTCATCCAGGCGCCGGGCCCGGGCGGCGGCGGTGGCGCCGCCGGCTACCCCGCCGATAATGATCAGTCTGTTGGGCATGGTGCAATTCCTTTTTAGTCGATGGTTCTTATCGAAGTTGTGGAGATTCGAAGCATCAGGGAGCGTTGCAAATAACGCCCGGGTGTTTTTCCGGCCGCCGCCCAGCCGCTTGAGAAAGATTCGGGTTAAAGGCTAAACCAGGGACATTATTGAACACCAGCGTTCGTATTCAGTGGCGACCGGCAGGCCCCGGTTTTTCATGATCTCTATCAGGCTGTCGGTATTGAAGCGGAGGGTTGGATTGACGGCCTTTTCCCCGGCCAGGGTGGACCGGACCAGTTCCGGGTTATAGGCTTTGAGAAAATCGTCAATGGCCGGGTTGTCCGGTTCAATTTCCCGGGCGGTCTCCAGGTATTCCAGGACATAATCATGGCCGCCGTAGATAACGGTATCCTCCGGAAAGGTCAGAATGGTCTTGATCGATTCCAGGAACCGGGCCAGGTCGCCCGTGAAACAGCGGCCGGCCTTGCCGTTAAAAAGAGTGTCGCCGGTAATAAGCTCCCGGCCGCAATGGAAAACAGCCGAATCCATGGTATGACCGGGGGTATGATAAATGTCAATTCGTTCGCCTTCCAGGTCCAGTCGGGGGTTTTTAAACAGGGTCGGCATATCGATATAATCGGCGCCGGTCCGGCGGAGAAGTTCCTTGTTGCCGCTGGTATGATCAGGGTGGGTATGGGTGTTGACGATGGTTTGCAGCACCAGGTCATTGTCCCCCAGAAAGTCGATTATGGCGGATACCGCGCCGGGATCCACGGCCAGGGCTTTTTTCTGGCCATAGACCAGGTAGGCCAGGTTGTCGCTGCCGTAGCGAAATTGTTTTATTTTCATTCTGATCCCCGTTGTCTGGTTTTATCGTCTATTTTTTTAATTTTATCATGGAAGCCCTTATTTTAAAAGGGTTTTGTCGGTCAATGTTTGTCGGTCAAGGCGGTTGGGGGGTTGATCTCCTTAATTTGCCGGAAGGGCGGGGGGAAAAGGCGGTCCGGGTTGATGGTCCGGGTTGATGGTCCGGGTTGATGGTCCGGGTGGATGGTCCGGTGATGGGCCGGTGATGGTTGTTCGGCCGGAGTTTGCCGGTGGCGGCAGTCAGGCGGCCTGCCTGAGGAGGACGGCTGTCAGGAAAAAAAGGCCGAAGACGGTAATGGCAGCGCCGGACAAAAGGCCGACAGTTTTTTCAATGGTTCGGACATGCTCGCCGGAGACCAATCGCAGGGCGCCGGTTCTGCCCAGAATGACGGTGATCATCACCCCGGAGACGGTAACCGCCATGCCCAGGGAAATACAGGCCGCCAGCAGAAGCCCCAGCAGGAGTACCTCCATGGACAGGCAGAACAGCATGACCATGACCACGGCCGGGCAGGGGATGATTCCGATGGTGGCCGCCCAGGCCAGCAGGCCTTGGCCTGATGCCGCCACAGCTTCTTGATTTTCAGCCGGATCTTTTTTTTTGAGCAGGGTCAGGCCGGTTTTCACGAACAGCCCCAGTCCCAGCAGGGTAATCAGGCTGAAACTGATGATCTGAGTGGTGGTGGTAACCGTGGCCATGGTTCCGGAAACGGTCTGTTCAATAAGAAAGCGTAAGCCCAGCACGGCCACGGCTCCGGAAAAACCATGAATAAAGGCGAAACTGAATCCGAACAGCAGGCCGCCGGCGATGGTTACCCGTCGCGACAGGGCATAAGCCGCGGCCACCCCTTTGCCGTGACCCGGTCCGGCCGAATGAAGCAGGCCATAGGCAAAAGCCAGCGCCATTAAAATAAACAGGGGCTTGATATCATGGCCGCTTCGCGCTTGTCGGATCAGGCCCGACATTTTTTGTCTCAAGTGCTGCTGCCACAGGGTGATTCTGACCACCTGCCGGCTGATCCAGGACGGGGCCTGTTGGTCCTGCCGGGATTCGGCCTGGCCGGTAAAGGGATCCCGCGCCATAACCGGCTGAAGGCAAGCGAGGATCAGAACTGTAATAACCATCAGGCTGAGCAACCATGGTTTCATGATTTTGAGCGAAACTCCAGAAACAGGGTCCAGGGGTGAATCATGCCGTAATAGATAGTGGTCTCGGGGTCTTCGGCAATCCGGGTGGTCACCTCGTACCCCTCATCCCCGTCAAGGGAAACCGGGTTTTTGTCAGCAAAGTTGATGGCCGTGTAATAGGAAGGATCATAGGCAGCCAGTTTTATCTTTTTGAAACCGTCGGCAGCGGCAATCCGGCAGGGAATAAAAAAAATGTATGTCAGGCGACCGTCCCGGAGGAGGGCCTGAAAATCGGTGACCTGGTCGACCGTAAAGGTTTCCCCGTCGATGGTAATAAAGGAGAAATAATTGTATTCGGCGATATGTGAGAATGCGTTTTCCTCAATGTCGGCCACTTCCGCCGGTTCCAGACGGCCATTGCCGTTCTGGTCGTGATCTTCGGCGATCATGCTGCTGAACATGTCGTCAAACTGCCAGCGCAGTTCCAGGCCGGCCAGGCCCTTGTCGTCAAAAACCACTTCAACGCTCTGGGTGATAAAAACATGCGGGTGAGCCCCGGTCTCCGGCGACGACCCCGTGAACGACATCAGCAAAACGGTTATCAGCAGAATTATCCGCGACCGCGACCAGCGCGGGTTATTTTTTTTCATCTCAGTCTGGCGCCCCACGAAAACGTCCCGGTTCATCCTGGCCACTATTGACAATTACCCGGCCACCCGGACGCGGGCCGGACCAGGCGCAATATCCGGTGAATGGCATCTATAACAGGCCGGGCGCGACCTGTAAAGTTTTTTCAGGCAGGACGGCGGGTTTTCCTACTTCGGCAAAAGGTCAGGTTTTGTTCTCATCAAGATGACAGACCGAGGCGGATATTTCGTTTTTGTCCAGGTTTTCCAGCCGCTTGCAGCTGGCCTCGGTAAAAAAAGAATCCACGGCCTCCAGTTCCGGTTCAAACACGAAGACCATAATTTCGTCGTTTTTTTGCAGGAGGGTGGTTTTTCCGGCGGGAAACAGGTGCTGATCGCGCTGAATCCCGGCGATCAGCAAGCCGTTACCGGAATATCCCCGCAGCAGCCGCTGGACAGTCAGGTTTGCTTCGGTTTCAACCAGACTCCAGCGTTGCAGATATATCTGCCTGGCCTTGAAACGACGCGTCCAGGTATCAATGTCGCCGGGGGCGCCAAAGGCCAGGTCCACTCCGATCTCCTCCAGCATTTCGGTGGTAAAAGAGGAGTCGTTTTTCAGGGCCGCGTAAAGAGACACTTCGCGGGCTTCCTGGTTTACTTTCTGGGCGAACAGGAAGTTTATCTCATCGTTGGCGGTCAGGGCCAGGGCGCCCCGGCGGGTATCGATTTCGGCCCGCCGCAGGTTGCGGGTTTGCAGCCCGTTGCCGTAGATAACCCTGGTGCAGTCTTCTTCCGCGGCTTTGGCGTGATCGGTGTTGGAATCGATGCTGACGACTTCCTGACCGTTTTCCTTGAACAGCTTGGCCACGTTGCGGGCCACCTCGTTGGCGCCCAGAATCACCCAGCCGGTCTGGCTGGGGCGGCGCAGTTTCAAAAGACCGGCCATGAGGCCGCCGGTCAGCCCGGCGAAAACAACCGTCACCGCTATTACCAGAAAAACCAGGGCCCGCAGTTCGTAGCCGCCTTCCAGTCCTTTTTCGGCGAAAGCGGCGGCGAAAAAGGAGGCCACGGCGGCGGCCACTATGCCGCGGGGGCCGATCCAGGCCACAAAAAACCGTTCCTTCCGGGTCAGCTCGGAAAAAGCGGTGCCGCTAAACACTGCCGCCGGACGCACCACAAACATTAACACCAGGACCACTCCCAGGCCGGGGAGTCCCAGTCGGGCCACCTGGGCCAGGCGGACGTCGGCGGCCAGCAGCACGAACAGCATCCCGATCAGCAGGACGGTAAGCTCTTCTTTGAATTCCACCAGGGGTTTCATCCTCCGGACCGTGTTGTTACCGACAATAATGCCGGCCATGGTGACGGCGGCGATACCGCTTTCCGGAAGAATCAGGTTACTGACCTGGAACAGCGCCAGTACCATGGCCAGGGTAAAGACATTTTCACTTCCTTCGGGAATCATGGCGGGTATCCGGTACGTTAGAATCAACGACCAGGCCGCCAGACCTCCCAGCAGGGCGCCGAATCCCAGGCGGGAGAGCACGTGCCAGCCCCAGATCAGCGGGCTGCCATGGGCCGGGCTTAAGGCCGCTTCCAGGGCGACAATAGCCACTACCGCGCCCAGGGCGTCAATCAAGACGCCTTCGGCCTCCAGCACGGTGGCTACCGAACGCTTAACCTTGACGCGTTTGAGCAGGGGATTTATTACCGTGGGGCCGGTTACCATGACCAGGGTGCCGAAGAGAACGGCGTTTTTCCAGGGCCAATCCAGCAGAAAGCGGGCTGCCAGGGCGCCGCCGATGATGGTGATCAAGCCGCCGAAAAGAACCAGCTGCCGTATGGAGCGCTGCGCCCGCCGCAGTCTCTGGAATTTTAAATTCATGCCTCCTTCAAACAGAATAACCGCCACGGCAAAGCCGGTCAGAATGTTCAGAGCCGAATTCAGTGAACGGGGTTGGATGATTCCGGCTCCATCGGGGCCAAGGGCGACGCCGGCGGCCAGGAGCAACACGATGCCCGGCACGAGAATATGGTGGGTCAGGGATTGGGCGATCATGCCCATAAGCAGAGCCAGGGCAAGAGTCAGGGCGGGATTATAAAAAAGGCTGCTTTCCATTTTTTTATTCCAGGCATTGTTTGGAAACCCCCTGATCAATGGCCACGGGATAATTGCCGTCAAAACAGGCCTTGCAGAATTTTTTTCCCCGGGGATCATCGGGCGCGGTGGACCTCAGCAGACCATCCCGGGAAAGGTAGTGCAGGGAGTCTAACCCAATATAGTCTTTGAGTTCGTCCAATGTCAAGGTGGCGGCGATGAGTTCGCCCTTGGTGGAAAAATCAATGCCGTAATAGCAGGGAAAACGATGGGGCGGGCAACTGACGCGCATGTGAATTTTTTTGACGCCGATTTCCCGCAGGGCCTTGACCCGGTTTTTGGCGGTTGTTCCCCTGATAATGGAGTCCTCGATGATGATAATATCTTTGCCGCGCAGTAATTCCTTAACCGGGTTAAGCTTCATGCGGACGCCGAAATCGCGCATGTTCTGGGTGGGCTGGATAAAGGTCCGCCCCACGTAATGATTGCGGATCATGCCGATTTCGAAGGGCAGGCCGGATTCTTCGCTGTATCCCAGGGCGGCGTAATTGCCCGAATCCGGGAAGGGCATGACCAGGTCGGCCTCGGCCGGGGCTTCCCGGGCCAGTTGCCGGCCGTGGGCCTTGCGGACCTGGTAAACGTTCCGGTCGTAGATGGTGCTGTCCGGCCGGGCGAAATAGATATATTCAAAAATGCAGAAAGTCTGTTGGCGGGGCAAGTCGGTAAAAAGACTGCGCGGACCGTGGTCGTCGATAATGACGATTTCTCCCGGCTCCAGTTCCCGGATAAACTCCGCCTGGAGCAGATCCAGGGCGCAGGATTCCGAAGCCAGCAGGTAATGGCCGTCAAGTCTTCCCAGGCAGAGGGGGCGCAGTCCATGGGGATCTTTGATACCGACGATTTCACCGGCGCCGGTCAGGAGCACGAAAGAATAGGCTCCTTTCAGCCGGGCCGTCATATTGAGCAGCGCCTGATCAAAGCCGTATTGAAGATTTTTGACGAAGATGTGCAGGGCCAGTTCGCTGTCCATGGTGGACTGGAAAATAGAACCGTCCGTTTCCAGTTCGTTTTTCAGGGTGTGGGCGTTAACCAGGTTGCCGTTGTGGGCGATGGCGTAGGATTGTTTAAGATAATGAACGGCAAAGGGTTGAGCGTTGATGAGGCTGGAACTGCCGGTAGTGGAATAGCGGACGTGGCCGATGGTGCTGCCGCCGTTTAAGTCGGCCAGATCGTCGATGTCGAAAATATCGGAAACCAGCCCCATGGACTTATGGGTAATAATGGAGTTGTCCCGGGCTACCGCCATGCCGGCGCTTTCCTGTCCCCGGTGCTGCAGGGCGTATAAGCCGAAATAGGTTATGCGGGAGGCTTCGGGGTGGTTATGGACGGCGAAGACGCCGCAAGCCTCGCGGGGTTTGTCCGGATCCGGCGGCAGTGGTCGCGGGGAACAGACCTGGTGTCCTGGTTTCACAGTGATTCATCCTTTTCTTCCGGTTCCGGTTCAAGGGGCTGGTTGGCTACCAGGCACCAGACGCCGCAGGGACAGGCTCCGGCGCAGAAACCGCAGCCGATGCACAGCTCTTCGTCAACCACATAGGCATAGCCGGTGTCGTCGCTGGTTTCCTGACGGGTGATGGCCGCCTGGGGGCAGATGGAGACGCAGATACCGGAGTCCCGGCAGGTTCCGCAGGAGGCGCACTGATCA
>JAWOCW010000254.1:0-7325 GCA_046483615.1 Desulfosudaceae bacterium | reverse complement strand
TTTCCATCGGCAAACCATGTCTGGGTCCACTTAAAAACCCATCTTTCAAAATTGTTATCCGAATAAAATACTGTAATTAAAGGGTCGTTGTTATCATTCTTTGTGATAACTTTAAAGCTCTTGAAAGGCTTCGGGTAATATAATTGGTCAGGTGCCCCGGGCAATGAATTCCTTAAGGATGTCGTTTTGGGGCGTTCCTGCCAGCGCTTCCAGGGGAATGCCGCGTTTTTTGGCCAGTACGGCATACATGGCGATAATAATCGGGGCCGGGGCGTTAATGGTAAAATTGGAGGGCACCTGGTCTATTTCCAGATCGCCGGTATAGGCTTCGTAAATAATTTGAAAATCACGGAAAGAGGAGACCGAGACGCCCACCCGGCCGACTTCACCGATGGCCCGCGGACTGTCCGGGTCGTAGCCGCACTGGGTGGCCAGATCAAAAGCGATGTTGGGACCGCCCCGGCGGCCCATGGACCGCATGCGGACAAGATAATCCCGGTAATCGGCCGGAGTGCCGAAACCGCCGTACTTGCCTACTTTGCCGGCACCGCCCCAGTCCGGCCGGAAACCCATTTTGGCGGCATCTTCGGCAAAGGCCCGCCAGAAATCAAAGGGATTGTTGCCGGCCGTAAAGGGATATTCTCCCGGGAAGCCGACTTTTTCCAGAAAATTATGCTCCGGCAGGGCGGTGGGGCTGTAAAACTTGGTCGGGCTCTGGGACAGGTTAAAGCGGCTGACCCTTTTTTCCAGAACATCACGGCGCCATCTTTTTTCTTCTTGTCTGATGGTTTCGATATTATCGGCCTCATTTTTTTTGCTGTCTGGCATATAAAACCTCGCTGATTGGCAGGTAAAATTATCGGGGTGTCGGCGGCGGTCGGCGATCCAACAACCTTAAGCGGCCTTTGTCAGGCTTTCTGTTTTTGAGCCACCGCGGCCGTGATGGTTTCGGTAATGGCCGGAAGAGGTGTGCCGGAGGTGAATATTTCCGTTACCCCCATTTTTTTCAAATCATCGAAATCAGTTTCCGGAATGATGCCGCCTACCAGGACAATAATGTCTTCAGCCTGCGATTCCCGGAGCAGTTTAATTACTTCCCGGGTCAGCGACAGATGCGCGCCGGACAGAATGGAAAGTCCCACGGCATCCACGTCCTCATCCACTGCCGCTCGGGCGATCTGGCCGGGAGTCTGGCGCAGGCCGGTGTAAATCACTTCAAAACCGGCGTCCCGCAATCCATAGGCGACCACCCGGGCCCCCCGTTCATGACCGTCCAGGCCGGGTTTGGCAATCAGGACGCGCGTTTTACTGGTCTGGTTCATGGTGCCTCCGCTTGTTTCCAGGTTGACGATTAATATATATTTGCAATGCAATTAAGGTGCCAATAAAGTATTTCAGGGTCAGCAAAGGGTGGCGATGATCAGGGAATGATCAGGGGATGAGGTAGTAGCCTGATTTTATGGGAATAACGAATATGGCCAGAAGGAGGTGCCAGGAGCGGGTGAGCCCGGTCAGGGTCTGCCGGTGATGGGCGGTTTCGTCGGAACAGATTAAATTTTAATTTTAAAGATTTGTTTTTACATTGTTTTATGGAGAATTGCGAACAAAGAGCCCATTCTGGGTACAAATAACCCGGGCGGGACAGAGGCTGGTCGAACTATTCTATCGACAGTCTTTCCATTTTCCGGGCCAGGGTTTTGCGTGATATTCTCAATTTTTGAGCCACCTTACTTTTGTTGCCGTGGTATTGAAGCAGGGTTTTTTGAATAATCGATTTTTCCAGGGCCTGAATATTGTCCTGAAGGCTGTCGCTGCCGGCATTAACCATGACGGTCTCTTTTTCCGGCGGGCTTTCCGCCAGAGAAGATGGTTCCGGGCTGATTGACGACGATTTAAGAAAATCCACATTACCCACTGCCAGGTAGCGCTGAATTACATTCTGGAGTTCGCGGATATTGCCCGGCCAGTCGTAGGTCATCAATGTTTCCAGGATCGGTCCCGGAATCTGAATGGCATGATTACCGGCCAGGAGACTCTGCATGAAGTCTTCCACCAGCAGGGGGATATCTTCCCGGCGTTTGCGCAGAGGCGGCAGGGTAATGGGCAGGATGTGGATGCGGTAAAAAAAGTCTTCCCGGACCTGGCCCTTTTTGACCAGCGCGTTTAAATCTTTATTAGTCGCCGAAAGAAGTCTGAAATCAGAGTGCTTGACGACGCTGCTGCCGACTGGTGAGTAGCTGCCTTCTTCCAGGGCGCGTAAAAGTTTGGCCTGGAGGCTGATGCTTAAGTCCCCCACTTCATCCAGGAAGAGGGTGCCGCCGTCGGCCATGTCCAGATAACCAGGCCGGTCTGAATGAGCGCCGGTAAAGGCTCCTTTTTTATGGCCGAAAAATTCGCTTTCCAGCAGATTTTCCGGGATGGCCGAGGAGTTGATGGGCACGAATTTTTTGCCGGAACGTCGGCTCATATCATGGATGGCCCGGGCCACCAGTTCTTTGCCGGTACCTGATTCGCCATAGATGATCACACTGGTGCTGGTACCGGAGGCATTTAAAATCTGTTCATATATTTGCTGCATGGCCGGACTTTTGCCGACAATTTTTCCGAAACGGTAGCGTTCCTGGATGGATGAGCGCAGCTTGATGTTCTGGCGCCGGAGGTTATCGGCTTCTTCCTGCATGGATATCTCTTTTAACTTGGCTTCGGTTATATCCCGGGCGGTTAACAGCACCGTTGGCGATCCCTGCCACTCCAGGTAGTTACCAATACCCTCAATCCAGAGGACTTTTTTATTGCTGGTCAACCAGCGGGCCTGGAAAAAACGCTCCGTGCAGGTTCCGCTTTCCAGGGCTTCGCACATGTCTTTGAAGTACATTTCAAATCCCTCGGCGACCATTTCACGCAGGTCAGTGCCGAGCAGTAGAGCCGCTTCCTGATAACCGAAAATTGACAAAAAAGCGTTATTGGCGAAAATGATTTTAAAATTTTTTATCAGGATGACACCTTCTGTCATCCTTTCAGCCAGGATCCGGTAGAAGGCTTCACTTTCCCGCAAATCTTTGGCCGCTTTTTTGTGGGCGGTCAGATCCATGCCGACGCCAATCAAAAAGGCCGTATTGTCAATGGTGGCGCTGACACCGGTAAAGTAAAAGGGACGCCTTTCCCCGGTTTTAGCGACGATATCGGCTTCGACTTCGCCCTGCCCTTTATCAAAGACTTCCTGGATAACCCGTTTCATCTTTTTCAGGTGATCTTCGGCAAATAATTCAAACAGGTTTTGGTCGGGGATTTCTTCTCTGGCATAACCGGTGGCCTCTTCCAGGTTACGATTCCATTTCAACATCCGAAAGTCGCGGTCAAACAGGTAAAAGAGTCCGGGCAGACTTCGGACAAGCATTTCGAAAAACTGGTTGCTTTTTTTATAGGCGGTTATTTCCTGCTGCAAAGCAGCCAGCTGTGTTGCGGTGTTGTTGCCGTTGGCCGGATCGTTCATGGTCCCCCCAGTAAAATTTTTTCGTTGTATCGGCAACTGTAACCCAATTTCGGAAATTGTCAAATAAGGTGCCGGGACAAGACATCAAAGGCTTTTTGCGGGTAAAGCAAGAAAGGGGGTGACAAGTCAGGACAAAAGGAGGTGCTTCATCAGCCTGGCCGGTTTGGGCAGGTAAGGCCGCTATCAATGGTCTGAAAGACAGGCAATCCGATCAGGCTAACCCGGATATTTCATGAAATATCCAGGTTAAAGATCATTAAAATCAGGGAAGTCTTTGACGGTCATGCGGCCGGCGGCTTTTATTTTCAACTTATCGAAAAAATCATTGCCTTTGTCATCGGTGATTATAAAGGCAGGAAAATTTTTGACAGTTATCAGCCGCACCGCCTCCATGCCCAGTTCCGGGAAGTCGATGGTTTCCACAGCGGTAATGCATTCCTTGCCCAGCCTGGCCGCGACTCCGCCAACCGCCCCCAGGTAGAAGCCGCCGTTGTCCTTGCAGGAGGCGATTACTTCCGGGGAGCGGTTCCCCTTGGCCAGCATAATCAAGGAAGCACCGTTTTTTTGAAAAGTCGGGACATAGGGATCCATGCGGGCGCCGGTGGTCGGACCGAAACTGCCGGAAGGGTATCCGGGCGGTGTTTTGGCCGGGCCGGCATAAAGAATCAGGTGTTTTTTCATATACCAGGGCAAGGGCCGGCCCTGGGTAAATTCTTCATAAACGCGGGCATGAGCGATATCCCGGGCTACCACGATGGGACCGTTCAGGAGCAGCGGCGTGGCTACCGGATATCGGGTCAGAATATTAAGTATTTCCGGTATCGGCTGATTCAGATCGACGGGGACCGGTTGCTGGTTGTCCAGCGCCGGTTCCGGAAGGTAACGGGCGGGATCGGTTTCCAGTTGTTCCAAAAAAATGCCATCCGCGGTGATTTTAGCCTTAATGTTCCGGTCGGCGCTGCAACTGACACCGATGCCGATGGGACAGGAGGCGCCGTGCCGGGGCAGTCGGATGACCCTGGTATCCAGGCAGAGATATTTTCCCCCGAACTGGGCTCCTACCCCCAGATCACAGGCCAGCTGGAAAAATTCCGCTTCCAGTTCGGAATCCCGGAAGGCATGTCCGCTGGGGTCGCCTTGTCGGGGCAGTTGATCAAGATAGCCGGCCGCGGCCAGTTTTACCGTCTTTAAATTGGCTTCGGCCGAGGTGCCGCCGATGACCACCGCCAGATGATAGGGCGGGCAGGCCGAGGTGCCGATATTGCTCAATTCCTTTTTAAGAAAAGTTTCCAGGGAAGCGGGATTTAAAATAGCCTTGGTTTTCTGGTAAAGAAAGGTCTTGTTGGCCGAGCCGCCGCCCTTGGCAATGAAAAGAAAGCGGTATTCATCGCCATGGGTGGCGTAAAGATCGATCTGGGCCGGCAGGTTGGTGCCGGTGTTGACCTCGTCATACATGGTCAGGGGCGCGTTCTGGGAATAACGCAGATTGCAGCCCTGGTAAGCCTTGCAGATACCCTGGCTGATGGCGGCCTTGTCTGATTCTTCCGTCCAGAGGCGGTGTCCTTTTTCACCGAACACAGTGGCCGTACCCGTATCCTGGCAGAGGGGGAAAACAAATCCGGAAGAGATGACGGCGTTTTTCAGGATTTCCAGGGCGACGTAACGGTCATTGTCCGAACTCTCGGGGTCGTCCAGAATCGCCGCGATTTTAGCCAGATGGCCCGGCCGGAGCAGGTGGGCGACTTCGGTGAAGGCCGTCTCGGCCAGCAGGGTCAGGCCTTCCGGCGCAAGTTTGACGATGGGGGTGTTCTCAAATATTCCGGTGGAGACATGGTCTGCTGTCAGCAGACGGTAAGGCGTGGTGTCTTTTCCCAGAGGAAACATGGGCTGGTACAGGCAGGACTGGTTCATTTGTTCTCAAGTCTGTCTCCTTCAGAAACCGGGTCAGTAACAATTTCCGCAGGGACGAATTTTATTGGGTTAAGGGCCATGTGTTTTTTGACAGCCTTCGGCAATATCAGGTTGGTTGTTGCCTGATATTTCGGGCAATTATTTTACAAAAACCTTTTGTCCAGGATAAATGGTGCTGTTTTTGGTCAGCTTGTTCATCCGCAAAAATTGTTGCAGTGGTATTTTGTGGCGCGTGGCGATGGTAAAGGGGCTGTCGCCGGGTTGGACCAGATAGGTCTTGCTGTCACTTCCCCCCTGGCCGGGCAGTTTCAGGACCTGACCGATGCTCAACCGGCTTGAAGACAATCCGTTTACCCGCTGGATGGCGTTAACGGTAGTACCGTAGCGCCTGGCCAGGATCCATAATGATTCACCGCGTTTAACCACATGCTCCGTGGCCGAGGCGGTATTGTAACTGGCCGGAGGGGTTGTTTTGGCCCAGTTGCCGGCGACCGGAATCTTAAGCAGGCGCCCGGCCTTGATATAATTGTGCCGGTAGATATTATTGGCCCGGGCGATATTGGCGACGCTGGTGCGGTATCGCCTGGCAATGGTCGACAGCGCTTCGCCGCGTCTGACCCGGTGGTAAACGAATTGACGCTGCGGCGCCGAGGTCGTCGGCAGGCTGTCGATTTCAGCCAGCAGAAGTTCTTCTTTCTGTTCCGGAATTTTGACCAGGTAGTTTTCCCCCGGGACAATCTGATGTCGGAACACCGGATTAAGGGCTTTCAGCTCCTTAAGGGGGACGTCAATGGCCCGGGCGATTTCTTTTAAATGAACCTGCTTGGGAAGAGCGACGGTTTCATAGCTCATCGGCGGCAGCGGCTCAATATCGTCCAGGTTGTATTTTTCCAGGTTGGAGACAATATGGAGAGTGGCCAGAAATTTAGGAACGTACTGGGCCGTTTCCCGGGGCAGTTTTTGGTAAAGGTCCCAGAAATCATCCAGGTAATTGATGCGTTGTTCCCTGATTTTGCGCAGCACCCGTCCTTCGCCGCTGTTATAGGCGGCCAGAACCGTGCACCAGTCTCCGAAGATGTTGTGCAGGGCGGTTAGATATTTAACGGCCGCCTCGGTAGATTTTTCCGGATCAAGTCGTTCGTCAATGTACACGTTCCGTTCCAGACCGAACTTATAACCGGTCGAGGGAATGAACTGCCAGAGACCGAGAGCCCGGGCCGGAGAAAGCGCTCGGGGCTTGAAACCGCTTTCTATCAGCGGCAGCCAGGAAAGCTCCTCGGGCAGGCCGGCTTCTTTCAGTCTTTCAACGATGAAGCCCCGGTATTGACCGGAGCGTTTGTAAGAATTAATGAAGAAAGCGCGGTCACGACCCTTGGTAAACCGATCGATTTCTCTTTGAACCTCATCGTTGATCTTAATGGGGATAGCCTTATGATCACCATTGACTACCCGGTTGCGGGAAGCATATATTTCCAGAATGCGCTTTGAAATGAGAAAGCGCAGGTCTTCTTTTTGTTGTATCAACTCCGGTGTCTGGGCGTCCTCCCCTTCCAGAAGCAGGGCATAAGCCTGGTCCAGAGCCTGGATGGCGTTTTCCAGTTCGCCCTGTTGCCAGAAATCCTGGGCCGCTTTGCAGAAGTCCAGGGCTTCGTCAAGGGCGTTCTGGGCCGGCGGAACCGGTGCCTCCGGATCGGGGGCGTTGATTGTTTGCAAAGCCGTGGAGGGTTTGCCGGTGTCCTCCTCCACGACCGGCAAATTGCCGGTATTGTCCTGGTCAAGAGACTCCGGACTGGCCTTTTCGGCATGATCAGGATCAGCGGAAGACGCTCCGAAGTTAAAAGGCGAATGCTTGTGAAGTTCCAGGCCGCAACCGCTTAAAAGAAGAACTGACAGCAAAATCGCCGCAATTTTATGAAAATTC
>JAWOCW010000216.1:0-2750 GCA_046483615.1 Desulfosudaceae bacterium | reverse complement strand
CTGTTCCCCAAAGATGCTGATCAGCTTAATGCCGTTTTCGTCCGGTTCCACCAGATCAACCGCTTCCATGACAAGTTCGTCGTTCTGATCTTTTTTGAGGTAGGCGTTGGCTTCACACATTATTCTGCTCCTGACAAAGGTCTTTCAAGTGGTTTTCAATCATGGCGTCCAGCAGGTGCGGCAGAGGTTCCTGGCGCAACCCGACAAAGGCCACGTTTTCCTGAAACAGCGGAATCAGTATTTTCTGGGCCGGGCAGGCGGCCACGGCTTCGGCCATCAAGGGAGTTACCTCGCCCATCAAGGCGTGGGCGACGATAATTCCGGCCGGACCAATGATTACGTCCGCTGTCTGGGCTGTCCTGATAATGGCGTTTTCGCCGGAAGCGCCCTTGTTGGCCCGGGCCTTGAGCATCTGCGCCGTGGCAATGGCGTTGGTGCCCAGGGCGGTGATTTCGACCGTTTCTCCGAAATCCGCCTTGATCCGTTTGATAATGGCGCCGCCGATGCCGCCGCCTTGTCCGTCAATGACGCAAATATGTATCATGCTTTTTAATATAACCAACCCGGCCGTGGAGATCAAATAAAATCAACACCTGCCGGGTGGGCCGTGACCGGATAGAATATTTGATGAAAAAAGTGGTCAGGAGAGGCAAACTTTTTCCAGGGGGCGGAGAACGCGAATCTCTGCTTGTGGTGCCTGACGCTGAATGGTTTTGACAAAAGCGGTCAGGTTTAAAAAGGGCAGGCGGGGCTGCTTTCCGGCAGCCCTCAACGGCCGGGTAAAATCATCAAAATGAAAAGGAATAATCATCTTCGGAGCCAGTTTCGTCAGCATGGACCCGGTGTAGTCCGGATTCCGGCGCCAGCCGGGCACGCACATAAACAGGACATCACAGTCAGAGACGGTGATCGCCGGCGACAGGCAACCGGCTGAGCCGGCATGAATAAAGCTTTTGCCCGCCAGGGTGATTTCAGGCATAAACATGGTTCCCAGGCGGTATTGTGAGCTTTTCAAGGGCGGCCGCCAATTTGGCGAAATTTCTCCGGGAAAGGGGACTCTGCCCAGGGCAACCCGGCCATGGGTGGCCGGCAGCATGGTAATGCGGATGTTTTCGGATACCTCGATTTCTTTTTTTTGCCGGCAGACGGTTACCCGTTCCGGCAGGCCATGCTGACCTAAGAGGGTGTCCAGGCTCTGACTGCCGATAACGGGGGCGTCACCGGCCGCGGCGGCCAAAGCGGGTATGTCCAGGGCATGGTCAAAATGGGTGTGCCCGGCCACCAGGGCGGCAATGGGTTGGGTCAGGTTCTGGTGATAGCGCCTGACAGCCTCGGGATCAGACCTTAACCGGCCCCAGGCGACCTTGCTTTTTCCCGGCCGGGATAAATAAGGATCAACCAGAACGGCTTGATCTCCGGCAATCAGTTCAATGCCGGCCGCGCCGAGCCAGCGGATGGTTATCATGATTGTCCCTGCGAAAAAAAAAGCCCGCCCGAAGCGGGCGGGCTTTTTGATGTGGTGGTGGAGCTGAGGGGGATCGAACCCCTGATCTCATGACCGCCAGTCAAATCAGGGGTTTTTTTATTATCCTTATATTGCCATAGCTTATAGAAATTAATAGACATAATCAATATAATATTTTAGACTATTTTCTCTAAAAAGTCCTGTTATTACGATGTTTTTTCCCCAGGCTTTCGCCAGGAAAATCCAAGCAGTAAATTCTATGATATCTAAAAAAGCAACTTCACTCCGAATAGTATTATACATAACGATTGTGATGGCAAGCGGTAAACAGGTGGATTTTACATAACGAACAAGGACAGATCGTGTGAGCTACAGCGAGCCACGATCTTATCCGGGGTTGAACAAGCCCGCTGATCATGCGCTATAAGAAAATATTTATTTTCAGGCAGGGGGCAAACGGCGCAAATCCGGAAAGATCAATTTTGCAGGGCGCAGGTATGCCGCAACCTGAAAACAGGTTTTTAAAAAGTCTCATTTTCTCATAAAGTGAAGGCCTCGATCGTGCTCCAGGAAGGGGTGTCCACCAGTTGCGAAAAATAGCTTTCCAGTTATTCCAGATTCAATTGATCGGGACAGCAATCAAAGTGGTCGCGGAGGCGACGAACCGAACGGGAATAGGCATCAATTGTCTTCTGGCTTTTTCCCCTGAAGCTTGAGCAGCTCCAGGTACCGCTGATACAAACCGTTGAAACGTTTACTTCTGAAGCGTTCATGGTATACTCATTCTGTGAGATTGCCCGCCATTGAGCACGGAAAAGAGTATACGCTATTTTATTTTTTTATCCGCCGCGAAGCGGCTTGGCTCAACCAGTCAGAATCCGTGTGGATGAACTCGTCCTGTCCTTCTCAGATTGGGTACGGATGTTAAACTACGCCGTCAAATATGGGCTCTGCTTTCTGTTTTTTTTCGGCAGCATTGCGGCCTGCCCTCAGGTAGGCGCTCAAAGTGCCGTGACCCTGACCGACAGCCGCAGCGAGTATGATTTGACGCGGCATATGGCCTACCTCGAAGACCCTTCCGGCGAACTGACCATTGACGAAGTGGCATCACCGGCCCATGCCGACCGATTCACTGATAGCCGTTTCCGGACGCCTTCTTTCGGTTTTACGGATTCGGTTTACTGGGTGCGATTTAAAGCGATCAACCGCGCCGGCCCGGACATCCAGTGGCGGTTGGTGCTGGAACGGCTCTTGTTCACGGATTTCCGGTTGTATCTGCCGGCCG
>JAWOCW010000085.1:0-3427 GCA_046483615.1 Desulfosudaceae bacterium | reverse complement strand
CAACACCGGGGGGTGGACCAGCTACAGCCAGAACAATCCATGCTCCGGGGGCACCAATGCCGCTGAAATGAGAAACCTGGTGTGCGGGGACGGCAATCCGGAGCCGATCCGGCTCGGAGAAGATGTGGCCACCATCGGCGGGCAACTGCAGACCACCTTTGATGATTTTTACGACTGCTGGGTGGCCAATTCCCAGGGCAAGACCCAGCCGTGGGAAATAACCCTGCTGGTGGTCGATTGTCCGGGCAACAATATTACCACCTGCCAGGAGGTGGTGGGGGCGGTCACCCTCACCATTGTCTGGATCAACAGCCAGAATGATCCCCAGTATAACGACGCTCCCGAGCAGATGGGTGCCTGGTCCAATGATGATCCGGACGGGCAGGTCCGGTGGAATGATTTTGTGGCCCATTTCAATCTTAAAAATTTAAACGAAACCGGCGACGGACTTGTGGATGCGCCCTATGATAAGAAATCCATTTATTTTCTGCCCGACTGCAACCCCCATGATCCCACGGGCGGAACCGGCGGGCGCAATTTCGGGATAATGGCCAAAATTCCGGTTCTGGTCCAATAAAGACAAAGCCACAGGGAAAAACAGAGGTGTTATGTCCGAGAATTGCATCCATGTCCGGGTCAAAAGTCCCAACAAAAATATCCGGTTCCAGTTCGAGGCGCAGATCAGCGCTGCAGAAGGCTTCCGGGTCATGCCCCCGGAGGAAAAGCGCCAGGCCGATCTGCTGGTCATGGAACTCGGCGAAAATCCGGATTCGGATTTCAGGGCCATTGAGGCGCTGACCCAGAGCGGCACGGATGTTTTTGTCACCGCCGGGCAGGCTGATCAGGGCCTGCTGCTCAGGGTCTTTCGCTCCGGGGCAGCAGAGTTTTTCCCCCAGCCCATCGCACCGAAGGAAGTGGGGCAGGCGCTTTTGAAACTGCGGGACAAAACCCTGCGCATATCCGGCAAGCCCGCGGTCCGGCACGGCCGGATTCTTCACGTGCTCGGCTGCAAGGGCGGGGTGGGCACCACCACCATTGCTGTGAACCTGGCCGCGGTTCTTGCGCAAAATTCCAGGGACCCGTCTGTCTGCCTGATTGACATGAATATGGCATTCGGGGAAATTCCTCTGTTTCTGGATCTCAAGCCCGCCTATACATGGGGGGAAATCCTGAAAAACATGGAACGCCTGGACGCAACTTACCTGATGAACATCACCGCCCGCCATCCGTCCGGGGTTCATCTGCTGGCCGCCCCGAACGCCATAAACGGTTACATGGCCGACACCGGGGAAAAATTTGGCAGCATGATCGGATTTGTTCAGAAAATGTTTGACCACGTGGTCATTGATACCGGCCAGGCCGTAAACGATACCACGCGCAGGGTTTTTGACATGGCCGATGACGCCCTGCTGGTCTCCATTCTGACATTTCCGGCCCTGGCCAATACCAGCCGGATGCTCACATCGCTCAACAGCTACGGCTCAGGGGGCAGCGAGCGGGCCCGGATTATTGTCAACAGGTATTTGAAACAATCCGAAATTTCCTTGGAAGATGCTGAAAAGAGCCTGTCGTCAAAAATTTACTGGACCCTTCCCAATGATTACCGGTCCACCATGTCGGCCATCAACCAGGGCCGGCCGCTTATGGATATCGCGCCCAGAGCGCCGCTGACCAGAAACATCTCTGATCTGGCCGCCCGGCTCTACGGCACAGAAAAACCGGCCGGCAAAACCCGCTGGCGGATTTTCGGCAGGGCATAAACCCACGGGACAAGGAGGGGATCCGCAGATGCTGTTCTCACGCAAAAAAGAAGCCAACGCGCCTGTAAAAAAGGAAATGTTTCCGGCCCCGGCGCATGACAGCGAAATTGTCCTGCCGGAGGCCTATTTTGATCTCAAGTCCCGCATTCACAGCAGGCTGCTGGATCTGCTGGATTTGTCACTGCTCGAAACCCTGGACCGGAGCCTGCTTCAGGCCCAGTTGCGCAATCTCATTGAAAAGATCCTGTCAGAAGACAATGCCGTATCCATTCCCCTGAACCTGGGGGAGCGCCAGAACCTTTTTTCGGAAATCGAAAACGAGGTCCTGGGCCTCGGGCCCCTGGAACCGTTTCTCCAGGACCCGAGCGTTTCCGATATTCTGGTCAATACCTACAGGCAGATTTACGTGGAGCGCTACGGTCAGCTCGAACCCACGGCCGGCCGGTTCAAGGACAACGACCACCTGATGAAGATCATCGACAGGATTGCATCATCGGTGGGCCGCCGCATAGACGAGTCCTCGCCCATGGTCGATGCCCGGCTGGAAGACGGCTCCCGGGTCAATGCCATTATCCCGCCGCTTGCCATAGACGGGCCGATGCTTTCAATCCGGCGGTTTGCCGTGGACCCAATGGAGATGGCGGATTTGATCCAATATCAAACCCTGATTCCCCAGGTGGCCGAATTGCTGAAGGGTATGGTCCGGGCCAGGCTCAACATACTGATTTCCGGTGGCACCGGCAGCGGAAAGACCACATTGCTAAACGTGCTTTCCCGTTTTATACCGCCTGGTGAGCGGATCATAACCATCGAGGATTCGGCCGAACTCCAGTTGAAGCAAAAGCATGTGGTCCGGCTGGAGACAAAGCCCGCCAACATCGAGGGCAAGGGCGAGATCACCCAGCGGGACCTGGTGCGAAATTCCCTCAGGATGCGTCCGGACAGAATCGTGGTCGGGGAAGTCCGGGGCAACGAAGCCCTTGACATGCTTCAGGCCATGAATACGGGCCATGACGGCTCGCTTACCACCATCCATGCCAACTCGGCCCGCGATGCGTTAATGCGGCTGGAAACCATGGTCTCAATGGCCAATGTGGATATTCCCAGCGAGTTTTTGCGGCGCTACATCAGCTCTGCGCTGCACGTGATTATTCATCTGGCCCGGCTGGCCGACGGCACCCGCAAGCTGATCAGCGTTCAGGAAATTACCGGGATGGAAGGAAACGTGGTCACCCTCCAGGAACTTTTTTCATTTAAGCAGTCCGGTGTGGATGAACACGGAAATGTCAGGGGCCGGTTCATGTTTGCCGGTGTCAGGCCGAAATGTATCAGCAGGTTTGCCTCTGCGGGCATACGCGTTCCCTATGACCTGTTTGATCCGTCCAATATCCTTGAAATATAAGGGGGGCAGCAATGGCGACTTTCATCACCACGGCAATTATCGCCTTTATCATGGCCATCGCCGTTATCGAACTGACGCTTTATGCCTACCGCAACTACCGCTACCCGGACCGGGCCAAAATCGGAAAACGACTGTCTTTGCTTTCTGCGGACCGCTATGCGCATATCACGGCCGATATTGTAAAAAAGCGGACTTTAAGCGAGGTGCCGGCCCTCAATGCCCTGTTGAATCAAATGGCCTGGGCCCATCGTCTGGAGCGTTTCCG
>JAWOCW010000010.1:0-10783 GCA_046483615.1 Desulfosudaceae bacterium | reverse complement strand
GGCGGTGTTGACCGCCGGCAGCCAGCCGCAGGGGACAGTCGGCCTTGACCCGCGGCAGAATATTGTCCCGGCAGTAGTCCAGATCCCCGGCCGGCACCACCAGGATGATCTCGTCCACCCGGCCGCAGGCGGCAAACACCGCCAGGGTTCGCGCCAGGACCGGTTTGCCGGCCAGGTCCAGGTATTGTTTGGGCAGGGGACCGGCCAGGCGGGTACCCCGGCCGGCGGCCACGATGATGGCGGAGACCATGTTGTGTTTTCATCCCGTCAAAAAAAAGAGATCCTCTGCCGGCAGCCCAACCGTTTCATCTTATAACATACCGAAAATCCCCGGGGGTTCGGTCCCGTCCGGCAGATCTGGATTCCGGCGTTCGCCGTAATGACATCACCAGTACCTGGTTCAAACGCATCAATGATGAGGGGTTCGTAAAAACCGCTTCCGGGACGGCCTGGCAAACAATTAAAGCTCAACTGCCGGGCAAGAGCGCGCCGGTTCCGGCGGCATGCCGTCCCGCCCGCGGGGACCCGGGCCAGGACCGATAGGACGTCTTGCGCCAGGCCACTTTTATTTGAGATAGTCCAGCTCCCGGGGCAGCGGCACCCCCTTGCCCATGGTATCCTCGCCGTAATTAACCCCGGCCAGGATGCTGATGTCCCGCAGGGCTCGCACGTCCCCCTCAAAGACGACCCGCTTGATATTTTCCTTGTCAATTTTACCGCCGGCCCACTGAATATCCAGCACGCTGCTGGCGTCAAACTTATCATCGCCCACGCGCAGTTTGACCTCGCCGCCGTAATGCTGGGTAATCTTGGCCACCAGCAGGCTGGGCCGGCTGTGAAAGCCCAGCTCCACCGGGATGCCCACCTCGATGGAGCCCCGCTCGATATTCTCGTTTAAGACTTCCTGGGCCAGGCGCTTGCCATCGGACAAAAACTGAAAGGCGTAGAAAATGCCGTAATTAACAATCTTTTCCAGAAGCTCATCAGCATTGATCAGGGAGAACAGGCGATCATGAACATCCCGGTAAATCGGTTTCTGAGCGTCTTTGGTAACATAATAGTGACGCTCATAAAAATGAAGCAGCTTGCCGGTAAAATCAAACAGATGATAAACAATGGAAAAATAACTGCGCAGCTGCTTCAGTTTTCGATCGCCGAACCTCAGACCGCCGTAAATCACATAGGTGTCAAAAGAAGACTGCAGGTTGTGCATCAGCATTTCAAAACGCCGGACCTCGACCTCATTGATCCGGTCCGGCACCATCGCTTCCCTGGCTTCCCGGTCGCACTTCTCATATATGCCGTATTGCTCAAAGTTCTTGGCAATATTTAAAAACTCGCTGGTTACCTTGACAATATTATGCTGCTGCTGCTGAGGGCGTTCATCATCAATATCAAATTCCAGCACTTCGCCGGTAACCACGCTGGGAAAATCTTCCATCCGGAGCTTCGTCTCCGGCAGCGGGATACCCAGGTTTTCCGCCTCTGCCAGCACGGCCCGGGATAAATTCAGGACCGTTTCTCCGATAAAAGCCCGGTTCTTCTCGACCTCTTCCGCGAACGCGGTTTTATTCAAAAGGTCATAAAAGACCAGCCGGTTGGAAATATGCTCCTGGATATACCCGCTGACGCTCAAATGCCGGACCGCCGCCGACAGCTCCCGGTAAAAATACCACTTTTTGTTGTTCTTGGCGCCGTGAAAATCCAGAAAATCTTCCACCAGGTGGGAAGAAGCGATCATCTTGGAATATAATTTCTTGGTAAAAAGACACTCCGGCGTCTCGCAGGTGGACAGATACCGGCAGTGTTGATGGTACTCCTCGAGGTATACCCGCAACTTATCAAAAAAACTTATATTGCATAAATTTTCAGCCAACCCGCGCCCCTTTATTTTAAAATCTGGTTATAAAATAAATAAACGGTTGAAGCGGCCCGTAAGCCGAATTCTGTTTTCCGCGGTGGTTACCCGCCGCGGAATGATGATCATTCATCTAAGGACGCCGGTTGCCCGGCGCCTCGCGCGACCTACCCGGGAGCTCAGGCGGGCCACCCTCAAACACTCCCCTATTTGGTCTTGCACCGGGTGGGGTTTACCAAGCATTTCCGGTCACCCGGAAATCTGGTGCGCTCTTACCGCACCTTTTCACCCTTACCCCGGGCAGAACGCCTGACGGCGAACCTTCCGGGGCGGTATCTTTTCTGTGGCACTTTCCTTCGCGTTGCCGCGACTTCACGTTATGAAGCACCCTGCCCTGTGGTGTTCGGACTTTCCTCCGGCGCCACGCGGACGCCAGCGATCATCCGGACCACTTCAACCGTTTTTATTCCGCCTGGCTGTTGCCATTATGATAAATAATTCTGCTGCAAAAAGGGCAGAATCGCAAGACATTCGTGGTATGAAGCTCATTATACGTCTGGGGAGGGATATTCATGTTACATCCCTGGCAGATAAAATTTTTAACGGCCGCCACCGCCTGACCGTCAAAAACCGTCTGGCGGATATCCAGGTATTGATCCAGCAGCCAGGCCGGCAATTGACCTGATAACTCTTTCCAGTCTTTTTCCAGCCCGGCCAGCCTGGCTTCATCTTCCGCCTGCCGCTCCTCCAGCTCCCGTCGTTCTTCTTCAAGACGCTCCCGGCTTTCGGTGGCCGCGGCCCTGGCTTCCACCAGATCCTGCTCGGCAGATTCCACCGCGAACAGCTGATCCAGCATGGTATCTTCCAGGGCGGCTATTTCGGCTTTCATGTCTTCGATCTCCGTCAAAACAGCCTGGTACTCTTTGTTGGTTTTGATGGAGAGCAGTTTTTCATCACTTTTTTTAACGCTGGCCTGTTTCTGCTGGAGGGTGCCCTCGCTGTCCCGGTAAGCCTTCTTTTCCTGGCTGAGCCGCTCCTCCTGCTCCTGAAGGCGGCGCTCGATCGTTGCCAGCTCGTCCTCCAGGCGGGAAAATTGGTCCGGTAATTCTTTCAGAAAACGACGAATCCGGTCTTTTTTTACTTCGTTTTCCTGGAGCCGGACCATGACCTCCATTTCTTCGGTGGTGACTTTCGGCGTTACTTGTTTTTCCACGACATCTCCGTCTTTTGCTCCGCTGTTACAGGTTTTCCCCAACGACCCCAACCACCCTGACCCGGATATTTCATAAAATTTTCGTGAAACATCCGGCGTGAAACATCCGGGCTGAACAGTTCAAAATATCCAGGTATAGGGATTCGATTCCCGACAGTATTCCTCGACCGTCACCATCAGCCCGGCTTTTTCCGCCAGCCGCCTGATCCTTTCCGACAACACCCCGGCCGCCAGGCATTCCGTCTCAAAATGTCCCACGTCAACCAGCCCCCGGCCGGCGTCCCGGGCCGCCGTGCCGTCATGATATTTCAAGTCACCACTGACATACACTTCGGCCGGACCGGCCAGAAAGGCCGACATCAATCCGGAACCGCTGCCGGAACACAGGGCCACCGTCTGAACCGTCAGATCCGGGTCACCGGCAATCCGGACTCCCTTGACGCCGAACCGATCCCGGGCATGCTCTCCGAATTCCCGCAGAGACATGGGCTGGTGGAGCTCTCCCAGGCGGCCCAGGCCGTGGGGGCTGTCCGGGCCGCCGGCCAGGGGAAACACGTCATAAGCCATGGTTTCATAAGGGTGGGCCGCCCGGACCACCCGGATCACCTCGGCCAGATCCCTGGTTTCCACGATCGTCTCCAGGCGGATCTCTTCCACCACGGCCAGTTCCCCGGCCCGGCCGATATAGGGCGAAGCGGCCTCGGACGGTTTGAACCTTCCAGTGCCGCGGGTGGCAAAAGAGCAGCCGGAATAATCGCCGAAGGTACCGGCGGAAGTCCCTTCCAGGGCCTTCAGGATAGCGTCTTCATGGGTTTCCGGCAGAAAAATCACCAGCTTGCAATAGTTCTGGCCCTGGGCCGGGGAGAGGGCCCTGACCTGCTTCAGCCCGAGCCGTTGGGCGCAGATATCATTCAAACCACCGGCAACGCTGTCAAAATTGGTATGGGCGCTGAAAATCGACAAACGATGATCAGCTATCATTTTCAGGAGCTTGCCGGGCATTCTCTCAAAATCCAGGGATGGCGGGGGCGACATATACAGGGGATGATGGCTGACCAGCAGATCAACTCCGGCGTGGCAGGCCTCCCGAACCACCTCCGGAGAGGGATCCAAAGCCGTCCAGACAGTCTCGACCTCCCAATCAAGGCTGCCGGCCTGTAAACCGCAATTATCCCAGGCTTCGGCCAGATCCGGCGGAGCGATCTGATTCATCAGGCCGACGATGTCTTTTACCGTTACCGCCATGCCCCTCCTTTTGTCCCAACAAAAAAGGCATGGTGATCGCCCACCACGCCTTTGCCAACCGACAGCTCTGCTGTCCACCGCTTAAACGGACTTTTAAATCGTCTGGTCATAATCATTCCGACCATATCCATTTGCCATTATCTGTCGCTGTTCTTGTCAAGATTAACCGGGCGCCATCCGAAAATTTCCGAATTACGGACAGACATGATAACTAAACTAAGTGGGCCCACCTGGGATCGAACCAGGGACCGACCGGTTATGAGCCGGTGGCTCTGCCAAACTGAGCTATGGGCCCCCACATAATTTTATACCTGAACTATTTTCCAACCCGGATATTTCATGAAATATCCGGGTTAAAGGTCAGCTTCTGCTCCGCTTTCAGGGGGAGCGGCCGGCCAACCGTTAAAAACCATATATGAACTAATCCGCCCGGGTTTGTCAAGGGCTAAGCCCTGCTCAAATCTTCTGATCAAATCTTATGATCATAACTGGTGATCCGATCTGACCAGGGCTTATGATCAGGTCTCTTCCAGAAAGTGTTTCAACTTCTTGCTCCGGGTGGGATGCCTTAATTTACGCAGGGCCTTGGCTTCAATCTGCCGGATCCGCTCCCGGGTAACCGCGAAATCACGGCCCACTTCCTCCAGGGTGTGATCCGCCTTTTCGCCGATGCCGAACCGCATCCGCAGCACTTTTTCTTCCCGGGGCGTCAAGGTGGCCAGCACCCGCCTGGTCTGCTGGGACAGATTCATGCTGACCGCGGCTTCCGAGGGAATCATGAATTTCTTGTCCTCGATGAAATCCCCGAGATGGCTGTCTTCTTCCTCGCCGATGGGAGTTTCCAGGGAAATCGGTTCCCGGGCGATTTTCAGCACCCGCCGCACCTTGTCCAGGGAGACTTCCATCTTTTCGGCAATCTCCTCCGGAGAAGGCTCATACCCCCGCTCCTGCACCAGGTAACGGGAGGTCCGGATGAGCTTGTTGATAGTTTCGATCATGTGCACCGGAATACGGATGGTCCGGGCCTGATCGGCGATGGCCCGGGTGATGGCCTGGCGGATCCACCAGGTGGCGTAGGTGCTGAACTTGTATCCCCGGCGATATTCAAATTTATCCACCGCTTTCATCAGGCCGATATTACCTTCCTGGATCAGGTCCAGAAACTGGAGCCCGCGGTTGGTATATTTTTTGGCGATGCTGACCACCAGGCGCAGGTTGGCCTGGACCAGCTCTCCCTTGGCCTCGCCGGCTCGGGCGTAGCCCTCCTGAACCTTGGCCATGGTCCGTTTGAGGGAACGCTGGTCCGCCATCAGGGTCCGCTCGCGGACCTCGACCTGCTCATCTAAGGCCTTTATTTCCTGGTAGACATCGCCCAGGGCTTTCTTGGTTTCCCCGGATCGTTTATGAGCCCAGTTAACAAAACCGGTCTTGGATTTCAGGTTGGCCCGCAGGGTGGAGGCGGCCACCGGCACATTGATCCGGGCGGCGCAAGCTTCCATCTGCCGGTCAATCTCTTCAAACCAGGCCAGCTCGGCCTTGATGCGGGCCTCGATGTCGGTCATGACAGCGTTTTCAATGCGCCACTCCATAACATACGCGAACAGCTTGTTGTTGCGGCGCGTCACGGCGTCCCGCAGCCGTTTGCGTTCCGGGGCCGGGATATTATCGGCGATCATCATCTGCCGGGTCTGCCGATTCTCCTCGTTCAACTTCTTAATTTCGCGGATCATGCCGACAAAGCCTTCGACCCGCTGGACCTCTTCGTCACTGACGTCCCCTTCATCAACATCCTTGAGCACGTATTTCGGGCGCAGATTGCCCGCTTCAATATTGTCGCCCAGGGCGATCAGGCTTTCCACCCCGATGGAGGTTTCCAGCATTCCCCGCAAGGCTTCCTGCTCCCCGGCTTCGATCTTCTTGGCGATTACCACTTCGCCTTCCCGGCTTAACAGGGTAACCAGCCCCATTTCCCGCAAGTACATTTTGACGGTATCGCTGACTCCGCCCATATCAGAGGCGGTTTTCTTGGTACTGGCGGCCTTGCTTTTTTTAGGGGACTTCTCGTTAACGGTTTTGCCTTCTTTGCTGATGACGGAAATATTCATTTCATCTATGTACATCAAAACATCATCCACCACCTCCGGCGGAATTTCCTTTTCAGCAAGAGCGGTCGTAATTTCGTGGTAGGTCAATTCTCCCTGCTTCTTGCCCTTGTTGATCAGACCTCTTAATTTCTGCTTGAAAGGCGTCTTGGCCGAGCCGGAACTGCCTGCCGGGGCAGCCTTCCGGGCCGTGTCTTTTTTGCCCGGGGATTTTTTCCCGGCCTCCGCTTCCGGTTTTGCCGTTTTTTCTTTTTTACTGGCAGAAGCTGTCTTGGCCATAAATGATTGCCTCCTTGACGATCAGTTAATGTTTAGCTGATGTTTATCCGGGTCTTTGCCTGCAGTTGCTTTTCTTTCAGCAAATGATCAAGCAAATCATGGTCTTTTTGCTGTTCGGCCGCTTTTATCCGCCTTGACAAATCGTCCTGGCCGCGATTAAAGCTGTTCTGAAACTGGTCCAGCAGTTTACGGCAGCCGTCCTGATTCCATTTGGTGGCCTCGCTTTCCACCATCAGGCCGGTAATAATGCGGCGTTGTTCGTCATCCTCGGCCAGCGAAGTCACATCCACGGCCTGGTTCCCAATCCAGTGGCGATGCTCCAGGATAAGCTCGCCTATCCTTCGCAAGGGTTGATTTTCAAAATATTTCAAGATGGCCCGGCCTTCAATATCCGGCAGCATTTCCGGCACGTGCAGCATCATTGCCACTACCCGGCTTTCCAGGGTATATTTGCCGCTGCCGGCGGGATTGACGACCGCCGGATCTGCTTGTTCGCTGTTTCTCCGGCTTGCGCCGGGGGAAGTTCCGGGGGCTGCCCTGGTGCCGGCCCTGGTGGCATTCTGGTTGATCCGCTCCCAGACGGCTCGCTCCTCAATCCCGATACGCTCCGCCAGGGTCTTGATGTAAAGCGCCCGGGCGACGCTGTCTTCCACGGCTGCCAGGCTGTCCTGCAATTCAGCCACCACCCGCAGTTTTCCCTCCACTGACAAGCCGTGCTGCTGAACGGCGGACTCTATCAGAAAATCAACCGCCCCGAGGGCAGTGGCGGTAATCTGCTGAAACTGCTCCGGGCCGTATTCACGCAGATAGGAATCAGGATCATGGCCCTCGGGAAGGGTCAGGATAAACAGGTCCATCCCCTTTTCCCGGTTAAAAAGCTCAACTCCCCGGCGGGCCGCCTTGATACCGGCCGCGTCAGAATCAAACAAGAAAATGGCCCGATCAGCCTGCCCTTTGAGCAGCCGGATCTGCTCCACCGTCAGGGCAGTGCCCAGCGTGGCCACCACATTTTTTATGTCGCACCGGTACAGGGCCAGAAAATCCATATAACCTTCGGTAATGTAAACCGTCCCGGCAGAGCGGCAATGCGACCGGGAATGCTCCAGACCGTAAAGCGAGCGGCGCTTGTTATAAAGCGGCGTTTCCGGTGAATTAAGATACTTGGGCTGTCCCTCATCCATGACCCGGCCACCGAAACCGATTACCTCTCCGGAAGTGTCGGTAATAGGAAAAATAATCCGGTCGCGAAAACGATCATAATAACCGCCGGACTGCCTGGCCGCGAGCAGGCCGGCCCGTTCCGCCAGCGACGGGGCGATTCCCCGGGAATTAAAAAAGCGCAGCAGATTATCCCAACCGGCCGGGGCGTACCCGAGTTTAAAAGTTTTTATAATATTTTCGTCAATACCCCGGGAGACCAGATAATCCCGGGCTTTTTGCCCTTGGCGGCCGTCTGCCAGGCTGGACTGGAAAAAACCGGCCGCCTGGCGATTGATCTCACGCAGGGTTTCTTTTTCCGAAACCTCCTTTTTGTGAGCGGCCCCGCTGTGCTCCCGGGGAATATCGATATTGTAGCGCCGGGCCAGCATCCGGGCCGACTCCGGAAAGGTCAGCCCCTGGTGCTTCATCAAAAAGGTGAAGACATTGCCGCCTTCGTTGCACCCGAAGCAGTGAAATATCTGTTTGTCCGGGCTGACGGTAAAAGAAGGGGTCTTTTCAGAATGAAAGGGGCACAAACCCAGATAGTTTTTGCCCGCTTTTTTCAACTGAACCACTTCCGATATGATATCAACGATATCGGCAGTATTGCGAATGGCTGTGATCTTGTCGTCAGGAATATACAAAGCCAGACACTCTTTTCCTTGACGTTCGCTTGTTATGCCCGGGCCGCCGCGATTGCCTCGGCAAGGTCCAGGCTGCCTTCATATAAGGCCCGGCCGGTGATAACCCCGGTAATACCACAATCCCTGAGGCCGGCCAGCGCCTTGATATCCGACAGGGTGGAGACACCGCCGGAAGCAACCACCGGGATATCAATTGCTTCGGCAAACTCCTGGATGGCGGCAAGATTCGGCCCGGTTTGCATGCCGTCCCGGTGAATATCGGTAAAATTAACCGCGGCCAGACCGATCCCTTCAAACTTCCGGGCCAGTTCCACGGCCGTCACGGTGGTTGTTTCCGTCCAGCCTTCGATGGCCACCTGGCCGTTTCGGGCGTCGATCCCCAGCACGATCCGCCCTGGAAACTCGCGGCAGGCCGCCTGGATAAAATCGGCGTCGTGGATGGCCGAAGAACCGATCACTGCCTTGGACACGCCCCGTTCCAGGTACATGCGAAGCGTTGCCATATCCCGGATGCCGCCGCCAACCTGGACCGGACGGCCGACCTGATCGATAATTTTCTCGATGGCCGGTAAATTACAGGGGCGCTTCTGAACGGCCCCGTCCAGATCGACCAGATGAATCAGTTCGGCCCCCTGGCTTGCCCAGCGAACAGCCATGGCCGCCGGATCGTCGGAAAAGACCGTTTCGGCATTCATGTCCCCCTGCAAAAGCCTGACGCACCTGCCGTTTTTTATATCAACCGCCGGAATTACTATCATAAAAAACCAACCGCCTTTTTAGAATCATACTCCCCGAAAAAAACCATCAGAAACAGCCTTTGGTTGAAAGCGGCCCGCTGACGCGGTCATCAAAAGAGATGGCCTCATCCAGCGCCCTGCCCATGGACTTGAAAATAGCTTCAATGACATGATGTTCATTGTCGCCATAAGCGACATTGATATGCAGATTCAGGCCGCAATTATTGACCAGAGCCCGAAAAAATTCCCGGGTCAGGGCAATTCCGAAACCGGTCTCGCTGGAAGCCAGGGCCGGGGCGTTAAGCACCAGAAAAGGTCGATTGGACAAATCCACGACCACCTCAGCCAGGGAGTCATCCATGGGAGTCACGGCGTGACCGTAGCGGCGGATGCCGTTTCTGTCACCCAGGGCCTTTTTAATGGTTTCTCCCAAGACCAGGCCGACGTCTTCCACCGTGTGATGAAAATCGACTTCCAGATCACCCCTGGCCTGAATAGTCAAATCAAAAAAGCCGTGTCTGGCAAAAAGGGACAACATGTGATCAAAAAAGGGGATTCCAGTGGAGACTTCCTGCTTGCCCTGCCCATCTAAAAGGAGACTGATTTCTACCTGAGTTTCCGTGGTCTGACGCACCGTAGTGGCATAACGCTCCATAACAGTCACCCGCAACATACCGGTTCATTGTTTTTGCCAGCGTCCCACCCGTCGGTAAGGCCGCGCCACAGAACACCCGCCGGACCCGCAAGACTCCGGACAACCGCCCGGCAAATCACCGGTTAACAAACCGGGCCATCATACCGGTTGACGAATTTGCCTGGTGGAGATGAGGGGGCTCGAACCCCTGACCTCGGCATTGCGAACGCCGCGCTCTCCCAGCTGAGCTACATCCCCAACGTAAAATCTAAAATAATTATCAGGAAAAACGCTACCTGTCAAGCTTTTTAATAACCACCACCAATTATCAGAAACCACTCCAGAGATTCGGTAGATTTATTATTAATAAAAAAATCAGTGTGATATCGTTATAAACCTGGTCCGGAATCAACTTTCAGGTTTCTGCCGCAAAAGTTCAAACCGAGCTTATCAAAAAAGGGCGCCGGTCAAGATGAGAGCAAGATTCTTAAATATAAATGAAATTTCGAGGGATGAGGCGCCACACCGGGATTGGCTTTATTAAATTTCATCTATTATAAAATAATTACTTTTATATTGTGTGTCAAGGATAAATAACCACTATATATAGTCAACCACCGCTGTCCCGACCCGATCCCATCCGAAAGAATTCATCCGCCCTGAGGCGTTTCATGCTCCGGGTTCATGCTCAGGTTCATGCTCAGGCCATGCTCAGGCCTTGACTAACAATCCCGCCATAATTATAATAAAATATTAATCTGTTTTTTAACCCTGAGGTTAGCCCGGATATTTCCTGAATTTTTTTGAAAATAATTACTTTATTGAATTATTGCAATTATTTATATTGAATTAAGCAGTCATTACAAAATTA
>JAWOCW010000304.1:0-5507 GCA_046483615.1 Desulfosudaceae bacterium | reverse complement strand
TGGAGTCCGGGCGTGGTAAAATAGATCTTGTCGGTGTCCAAAAATCCTTCGGTCCGCAGGGCGTTTAGCTCCAGGCTCATCGTGCCGCAGGAGACAATGGCGATATCCTCGAATGAAACAGTTTCCATGATAAGCGCTTTCTGAGAAAGGTTGTAATAAGAGCTTCAAAAGGGCAATACCCTTTGTTGGAGTCCGAATTACTATTGTCCAAAATAAATTTCAGCGGCCTCGGTGGAAGTGGTTTTCATTCGCACCTTGCCGCGCATGCAGACGCTATGGTTTGTTCCCGTTTGTCGTCGCGCGTCAAAAACCAGCCACTGTCTTTTTCAGCTCCGCCAGATCGGCTTCGTCCGGGTGGCCGGCGGCCAAGGGTGCCTCCTTGATCCATGGCGGCGGATCGGGCCGGGCCGAGACTTTTTCCAGAAAGGCGGGATTGACCTCACCCTGACAGTGAAAGAGGCCCACCACCTCAGATCCAGCCGGCACCAGAGCCCGGGCATTATCCATGGCGGCCCGGGCATGGCCGGAATCAACGGCGGCACCATGAGTGGCAAACAGAAACACCTTCTGGCCGGGCTTAATGGTTGCCAGAAACTCGGCGGCCGGAGCCACGGGCTTGCCGGCCTGGAGCCAGAACCCCACGGCCACCAGGTCATAATCATCAATGGACGACTCCGCCTTGTCAAGGGGACACAACACCTTGTCGCCCGGCAGAACCTCTAACACGACCCGGGCCAGTTTTTCCGTGTTGCCGGTCTGGCTGGCATAAACAACAAGTGATTTCATTTTTTTTCCTTTAAGTATTGCCCCCCGGCCAAATAAGGCCGGGAGGCGCTTTTTCGGTTTTCTTACCGCAGTTTCTGAAGAGCCTGTTCAGCCGCCACGGTGATAAATTCGGCGCTGGGCTCGGAGGAGATGTCGGGATTGACGGCCGATGTAAAGGTGGTCAGGTCGGTAACGGTTTTTCCGCCCAGGATAAAAGCCGTGATCGTGTCAATAGCCCGGGCCGGGGCAATGTCATGACTGATAATCTGACCGCCGATGAGTTTTCGTGTTTTTCTGTCAAACACCAACTTTATCCGGCTCTCCTTTGCCCCTGGAATCATGGCATGCTTGCTCCGGGAATCTACCGAGGCGCAAACCGTTTCAAACCCTTCACGGGCCGCCGTTGATTCCGAAAGCCCGGTAGCGGTGATGGTCATGTCAAACATCTTGCACCCGCCGGCATCTACCACTCCGGGAAAGGGTACATCCAGGCCGGCCAGGCGCTTGGCCGCCACCCGGCCCTGCATGACCGCCGGCCCCCGAAGCTGGCCGGGACAAGGTTTCTGAGTAATGAAGTTGATTTTCTCCACACAGTCACCGCCGGCCAGGATATCGGCGTTGGACGTCTCCTGAAAAGGGTTGACCTTGATCCCGAACTGCCCCATCTCCAGGCCGATGGCCTGGGCCAGCTCCGTGTTGGGACGAACTCCCACGTTAATAAACACCATGTCCGCGTCCAGGGTTTTCCCCGATGACAGAACCACGCCCGTGACATTGCCGTCTTGACCCACCAGCTTTTCCACTTTTTCTTCAGTGAACAGGTTTAACCCTTTTTCCGTGAGGTAGGACGTGACCAGGTCTGCCATGTCTTTGTCCAGCATCAGCGGCAAGGGACGGTCCATGAGCTCCACCACGGAAACTTCAAACCGGCCGGGCATGTGCTCGGCCATGAGGGTGGCAATCTCCATGCTGATAAACCCCGCGCCCACAAAAACAATGTGGCGGGGTTCTTTTTCCGCCAGAAAAGTCCGGATCTGCCTCGCGTCCTCAATTCCTCGCAGGGTCCTCACGCCTTCCAGGTCCTTGCCTTCAATGGGCGGCACAAAAGACCGGGCCCCGGTGGCCAGATAGAGCTTGTCGTAGGGAATGGCGTCTCCCCCGGCCAGAGCCACCGATTTCTCAGCGGCATCAACCCGGACCACTTCATCCTGAATTACTTTTACGCCCGAGTCTTCCAGCTTTTCATCCGGCACCACAATGGATGTATCGGCGGCCAGACCGGCCACCACGTGGGGAAGAGCTCAGCGAACAATGAAAAAGGGCTCCTTGCGGATTACGGTAATGTCTATTTCCGGCATGAGTTTTCTGGACAGCATGGCAGCCGGTCCGCCGGAGCCACTGCATCCCACGATAACCAGCTTTTCTCCTTTTTTCATGGTATTCCTTTCTTAGTTAGTACTCTTGAAATGTTTACCCCTGATATTTCATAAGGTTTGCTTGATAATGGCATTATTGCCAAATATCTGCTCACAGCCACTACCTGCTTTAAAACAAATTTTGTGCCAAAATATTTTCGGATGACTTTTTAAAATTCAAATTATAATAAATTTAAATGGTTAAAGACTTTATAGGCCCAAGGTGCCAGCTTTATCCTGGCCACGTTCCTCTAGTGGGACCGGCCAAAAGACCTGTTAACTGTTGATGGTAACGTTACCGGAGACTAGGAGTTAACGCTTTACGAGGCACCAATACCAACAACCGGATACCCATTGCTCCCGGACTTAACGACATAGCCTGGATATTCAAAATGAGACAATGACAATTTCTTGAAATTTTAGAAGCAGGGCGGGAAAGTTTGCAAACTATTGTAAGATTGAAAGAGAATTTTCTTTTTTAAAAAAAATCATGAAATAGCCGGGCTAATAGTCCAGGTATTCCTTGATGGATATCCAGTCGGTGAGGATTTTCACCCGGCCTTCGGCCAGGCATTGCTGCAGGTAAATTTCCTGTATGCCCAGCCGGCACAGCGGGGCATCGGGGTCAAACGGCTGAAGGCGGACGGACCGGATGACAGTGTCAAGATAATCGGATTGAGGAGGGAAAGGAGAAGGGTGGCGGTCACCTTTTCAGAATGTATCGCGATTGTTTCTGAAGAAGCCTTTTTATTGTCAAATTCCTTTTCTTCTTCCATCGCTCAACTTTACCTCTTTTTATTATGAATCCAGATCTTCAATTTCCCATTTTTCGTTTATCCAGAGTTTTATTATTTTAACATTATAACCCCATGATTCCACTGTTTTTACCGAACCGTGTATCTGTTTAATCTGTTTTTCCTTATCAACCGGATTGCCCGCGCAATCATGATGTCCGGATATTGCGACTATTTTTGAACCATGTTTTTCAACTGATATTTGCAGTCTTTCTTTTATGGTTTCGACAACAGCATCACTGGTTTCTTTTTCAAGATATTTTATGGGACCGGGTTCAGTTATTATATCAACATACTTAACCCCATAATTTTCCTGTAAATATTTTATTACGGGAAGCTGTATCCGACCGTCCATGCAATTGATGGCCGCCGCGAATCTACCGTAATTCATAATTGACCTCTTGGCATCGGTGTTGTCCAAAATATTAATAAATGATCGTGGAGCCAGCCGGGCTGTTTTTATTATCAGGGCCGGTTTGATCCGCGAAAATGATGAACCTGATAGAAGTGGTTTTTACGAGCACTATTTGTACCTTTGGAGGGAAAGCCGGTTGCGCCCCCGGCAGCTTTAAGAAGTTCTCGCTGTCAGAGCCCGGATATTTCACGAGTCGATCGGGGCGCGGCTGATAATCCCGCCCCGGCGGGAACAGAGGGCGGAATATCCGGATTAAACACAGCAAATCCTTTTGTGACCGAAGTTTATAGCAAGAAGGCTCTTAAAGGTCAATAATTTTCCGGCCAAAGCCTGGTTGGTAATTGCTCCTTTGTGATCTTTTTGATATTTTAAAAAAATTGTCGGCGCTGCCCGGAAGCCGGGGGCCTGAAATAATACCAGCTGCCTGGGCAGCACCTGGAAAGCCCGCTCACCAGGATCGGCATCATTTCTTTTGCCATTTGCGGGCGACGAGACTGTTCACGGGTCTCCTGGTCAGATTAAATAATTAAAGCTCTCACTATAAAGCGGGATCACTGCCGGGGCAGATCAGAATCACATGACTTTATGAGTAGCGCGGTAATGCCGAAAAAAACATGGTCCGGCTCCAAAAAGGATTTACCAATGGTTCTGGCAGCCCTGTCCGGAATACTTTACACCATTGCCTTTTCGTTTAGCCCCCTGTGGTGGATTTCATTTGTGGCCCTTTTGCCGCTGCTGTTGTCCCTGGACCGGGCAAAGACGTGGAAAGCCGCGGTTGTCCGGATAACACTGTTTTCGATTATCTTCTCCACCGGCATGGGCTACTGGTTGTTTAACGCCCTGGTTGGCCACTACCGGCTGACAGCGGGCACGGCGGTTTTGTTTTTCTGCCTGGCGCTGATGCTGCCGGTCTGGCTGATTCACCTGACAATTGCCCTCTTTTACCGTTTTTTAAACGACCGTTCCCTTGTTTTTTACGCCCTGTTGGTGCCCGGCCTGTGGGTGCTGGGTGATTACGTAAAAGGCCTGATACCCCTGCTGATCCCCTGGGGCGACATCGGCTATGCCCTGGTGGACTGGGGCGCTTATTTCCAGGTGGCCGATCTGGGAGGAATTTACCTGGTTTCTTTTTTGGTGGTGATGTTCAACGCCCTGCTGGTCGGCCTGATCAGATCGCGTTCGGAAACCGGGTTGCCTTGCCGGTGGCGGCCAATTACGAACCGGCCCGGAATAACGGCACTGCTGCTGGTACTGATAATTTCAGGGCCTTTATGTTACGGTTCGGTCCGGCGCTGCCTGATGCCGGCTGCTTCTTCCGCCGGGCAGAAGACGCCTGCCGTTATTGTTCAGGGCAATTTCTCACCTGAAGATCGCTGGGGAGGCTTAGGGTTTTACCAGCGGCTGAAAACCTATGTCGAACTCAGCGGCGTGCTCCCGGATTCGGCCCGGGGCGGCGTCATTGTCTGGCCGGAAACCGTGCTTAATCATCCCGAAGCCCTGACCGGGCCTTTTTTCGAGGATCTGGCGCGGATGCCGGGGGGAAAACACCTGTTAATAACCGGCGGGCTGAAACGAGACCGGCAGCAACAAGGGGTCTACAATTCCGTTTATGTGCTTGAGGTCGGTCAGCTTCAACGCTACGACAAGCACATCCTTCTGCCGTACTCGGAAAGAGCGCCGGCCGTCGGCCCTTTATTCCGTTTTTATAACGCCCCGGACCGGTTTATTCCGGGCACAACCCCGGTCTGCCTGAGCACTTCCCATGGCAGGGTAGGGCTGTCCGTCTGCTTTGAGATCCTCTATCCCGGCTATGTCCGCCGGTCTGTTACGCAGGGCGCCGAATTCCTGGTCAATGTGTCCAACGACTCCTGGTTCGGCGATTCGGCCATGCCTCGCGCCCATCTGCGGGCGGCCCGGGCCCGGGCCGTGGAGACCGGCCGCTGGCTGCTGCGAGCTTCCAACAGCGGTATTTCCGCCATTATCTCTCCGGATGGAGGCCTGACGGCCAGCAGCGATCTCTTCCGCGCCCAGCGGATTTCAGGATCATTGGCGCCTTTAACAGGGACAACGGCCTACGTGCAATCGGAGGACTGGCTTTTCTTCTTTTCACTGATGATG
>JAWOCW010000295.1:0-6593 GCA_046483615.1 Desulfosudaceae bacterium | reverse complement strand
AGTCGAGGAAGAAGAAAACCCGGCACGGACGGACGACGACACCCGGCCCTGCGCCTTGCAGCTGCGCCCAAATCGACTCGTGAAATATCCGGGCTAAATATAACTATTTCCGATTTTACCGCAGCTGCGGCCAAATCGACCCGTGAAATAACCGGGTTAAAATTGCGTTTGTCTTTGCGAATAGTTATGATAGACAGGAGCATGTTAGCGTCTTTTCTGTACCTGAACCGGGCAGGGGTCAGCTCCTTTTCGTAAAACCGGAGTTTCTTTAATTGAACTGGCGGGTTATTATAAATATCAGCGGCTACCTGGTCTTTTTTCTGGGACTGGGTATGATTTTCCCCCTGCTGACGGGGCTCTGCTTCGGGGAATCCGCCCTGGTGTATCCCCTCCTGCTTTCCATCGGGATCACTATCGGCTGCGGGGGGGCCATGATTCTCCTCTCCCGGACGTCCGCCACCCTGTCTCTCGGCAAGCGGGAAAGCATGGTGGTAGTGGGCCTGTGTTGGGGGGCAGCCGGATTTTTTGGTGCCTTGCCCTTTTATTTCAGCGAACTTCTTCCCGTTTTTACAGACGCCCTGTTTGAGTCCGCGTCGGGCTTTACCACCACCGGCGCCTCGGTTTTAACCGATATCGAAAGCGCTCCCCGGGGATTGCTGTTCTGGCGCAGCTTTATCCAGTGGCTGGGCGGCATGGGTATTATCGTGCTGTCTGTGGCCATCCTGCCCTTTCTCGGGGTGGGGGGCATGCAGCTGTATAAAGCCGAAGTGCCCAGCCCGGTCCCGGACAAGCTGCAGCCGCGGATCAGCGAAACCGCCAAGACCCTGTGGAAAGTCTACCTGCTCTTTTCCCTGGTGGAAATGGTTCTGCTGAAGATCGGCGGCATGACCCTGTTCGACGCCGTCTGTCATACCTTCACCACCATGCCCACCGGCGGTTATTCCACCCGGAACCTTTCCGTGGGTTCCTATGGCAGCCTTTATTTCGACATGATCATCCTGGTTTTCATGGTCTTTGCCGGTATTAATTTCTCCCTGCACTACCAGATGCTCCGGGGCCGGCCGCTGACAATCTGGAGGGACGCGGAGGGCCGTTTCTTTTTGTGCGGCGTGGCGGTCCTGATCGCCCTGGTCAGCCTCAATCTCTATGGCAGCGTCTACCAGAGCATCGGCCAGGCAATGCGTTACGGCAGCTTCCAGGTGGTCTCCATTATTACCACCACCGGTTTTACCACCGCGGATTACGAGACCTGGCCGGCCTTGTCTCAGCTGATCCTTTTTTTCTGCATGTTTATCGGCGCCTCGGCCGGCTCCACCGGAGGCGGCATGAAAATCATCCGGATTATGCTCTGCTTCAAATACTGCTACCGGGAACTCTTTTCCCTGATCCACCCCAAGGCCGTTTCGCACGTCAAGATCGCCGGGAAAACCGTACCCGGTGAAGTCATGCGGAGTATCATGGGCTTTTTGTCCCTGTATGTCATTATTTTCGTGGTCTCTTCTTTTCTGCTGGCCGGGATGGGGGTGGACGCGGTTACCTCGGTAGCGGCCGTGGCCGCCTCCCTGGGCAATATCGGCCCCGGTTTCGCCGCGGTCGGTCCTCTGGACAATTTTGCCCTGATACCGGCCGGAGGTAAATGGCTGCTGATCTTGTGCATGCTGCTGGGCCGGCTGGAGATTTATACCCTGATCATCCTGCTGATTCCTGAATTCTGGCGAAAATAAGAAGGTCCGGCCGTCCGGCAGCTCCCCTCCGGCTTATTACCGGATCAGCTAACCCGGATATTTCATGAAATATCCGGGTTAACGTGGACTATGTATGATGTCATTGTTTTCGTTCGCCTTTACCATCTATTTCTTCGGCCATGATCGCTTAATAGAGCTTGCAGTCCGGCTGGATTTTGGATATGTATCGGGCAGCATATGGCCGGTCAATACCGGCTTTAAGATTACCTGATTTGAGTGTTTTAAATTTTTATACCTGAATATGATTTGGTTTCTGGAAAAATTATGAGAAATTAATTGGCGTGAAAATTTTAAACGCTCAATTCGGTATCAGCAGACCGGAGAGACATGTTTCGATTTTTTAAAAGAAAAAAAGACAAGGCACCGCCTTCGCCGCCGCCGGAAACAGATTCCCGGGCCGGGCGCCGGCGGGAGCCCGGTTTGGTGGGGTCGGTTTTCCTGGCCTACGGGATCGTCCTGTTGCATCTCGCCCTGATCGCCCTGGCGGTACTGCTGGTGCTGGTGTTGAACGGCGTGGTCAACTATTTTATCTGGCTGGTGCTGGGCGGGCTGGCGACTGTCTGCGGCGGGGCCTGGCTTTTCATGAAAAAAATCATGTCTCAGCAGGAGGCTGTCCGCGAACTGCTGCGGTTGCCGGAGTTCCGGGGAAAAACCTTGGAAATCAGCCTGTTCGGCGGGGCCGCTTCCCTGAAAGTTGATGGAGGAGCCGATTCAGCCGTGGATGTCAAGGCGATTTCATCGTCCAGCACTCCTTTGCTGGAGACCGGGGTGAATGCGCGCCTGGACGGTCTGGGTGAATTGAGCCGTTTGTATGAAAACGGCATGATTACCGAAGAAGAGTTCCACCAGCTCAAGCAGGAGCTGTTGACTCCCGATCAAGCGGCAGCTTCTTCCTGACGGTCAGTTCTTCAGCTTTTATCAGTTGCCCGGCGGCGGGGTGAGAACCACTTCCACCATCGTCATCAGCTCCTCGATGGTCTGTTCATAGATGCCGGGGATATTCCCGGCCACGTAGGAGACCACCTGGCTGTGGCGGAGGCTGATCATGCCGTGCAGCAGGCTCCAGGCCTGGATCAGGCGCCGCTGAATCAGGTCCGGCCCGCTTTCTTCCCCCATGATTCTTTCGATAACCGTCCGGGCCATGCCGGCGATCTCCATGGACAACCGGTATTCCTTTTCCGAGAGAGCTTCGTGGGGAGTGCCCAGGTAGTCGTTGTGCTTGGGCGTGGGCAGGGTGAACATAATATCGTAATACCGGGGATGGTCCAGCCCGAAGCGAACATAAGCCTCGATCATGGCCCGGGCCTGCTGAGCCGCCTCCCGGGCACTGTCCCGGGCTTCGGCCAGGGCTTGACGCAGCATGGCAAATCCCTTGACCACCAGGGACAGGTAGAGCTCGTCCTTGTTCGCGAAGAAATTGTAAAGATTGGGAGCGGTCATGTCGAGCCGGGCGGCCAGGGCCCGCATGGTCAGGGCGTCCAGTCCCCGCCGGCTGATGATATCCAGGGCCTGATCCAGGATACGCTCCCGGATGGCCTCGATTTCCTGGGGGGAGCGGGGCTGTCTCATGAGGATAAATCCCGCTGGTTCAGGGTCCGGCAGATTTTTTTATGGGCCCGGTAGAGCCGGATAAAGGCGGCCTGTAACCGATCATAGGTGTCCCGGTGGGCCGGGTTCGGCGTGAAATGGCCGCTGTACTCGATCAATCCGGGGATGTCCTCAAAGGTTATTTCGCCCAGCCCCACCGCCGCGATAAAGGCCGCTCCCCGGGCGTTGGCCTGCATGGGGTCTTTGACCTGGCGGATTTCGCGATCCAGCACGTCGGCGAAGATCTGGCACCATAATCCGGAGCGGGCCCCGCCGCCGATCATGTTCAGGGGGCTCAACCGGCGCTTGATGAATTTTTCCACGTAGGTCAGACTCCAGCGGTTGTTATAGGCCACTCCTTCCATGACGGCCCGGATAACGTCGGCCCGGCTGGTGGTGGTTTTCATGTTGAACAGGCCGCCCCGGATGGTCTCGTCGTCCACCGGAGTTCGTTCCCCGTTGAGCCAGGGCGTGAAGATCAGGTCGCGGCTGCCGGCCGGAGCCCGGGCCGCCATGGCGGTCAACTGGTCATAGGAGACCACCTCCTCATCTTCCGCCCGGTCATGGCCGCCGGCCAGCAGGTGCCGGATCAGGTCCAGGGCTTCGCCGGCCATGTCCTGCTCGTTGACAGCCTGGTATTTACCGGGCATGGCCGTGGGAAAGGAGGCCACGGAATGCAGCAGGTCGGTTTTTTTAAAGGGTACCGGGCACTGCACCCAGGAAGAGGTGCCGATGTAGACATGGCCCTGGTAATCGTTCACCGCGCCGGATCCGATGCAGGCCGTCTGATGGTCAGGCGAGCCGGCTATGACCGGTGTGCCCGCCACCAGACCCAGTTTTTCGGCTACCGTTCCGGTCACTTTCCCCAGGATATCGGTAGACAGCAGCAGCGGGGGCAGCTTGGCTTGGTCGAGGCCAAAACCGGCTATGAGGGAGTCATCATAAACTACCCGGTTGATATCCCGGATATCAGTCACCCAGAAGAGGTGCATGGAATCGACCGTGCCCGCCGGCAGGCCGGTTAATTTAAAATTAAGGAAATCCTTACTGGGCAGAAAGAGGTGGGTCCGGTCATATATGTCCGGGTGTTGGTGCTTGATAAAGAGGACGTGACCGATATCATCCTTGCCGGACATGGTCGGGGCGCCGCCGGTTCTGGCGATCCATTTCAGGGCTGTGGCCAGGCCGTATCCCTTATAGGACGGAAAACCGGCCATGGCTTTTTTAACATAAGGGCCGCCGCGGGTGTCCATCCAGGTGATGGCGTTCATCAGGGGGTTGCCGTTCCGGTCCACGGCCACCGTGCTGGAAAAGGTGCTGGACACCGACACGGCCGCGATGGCCCGGCGCGGGACGGTTTGCCGTCGGGCCAGCCGGGCGGCGGCTTCCAGAATGGCCCGCCACCACTCTTCCGGGTCCTGTTCCACGCCGCCATTGTCCAGGTAGCTGGTGGCGGTGGCCCTGAACTCGAAATCCACCACCTGTCCATGGGTCGAAACCAGGGCCGCCTTGATACCGGAAGTGCCGTGATCAATGGCCAGGATGTATTTACGGTCAGGTGTCATGGGTATCTTTTTTATTAAATCAGGGCGGCCGCGTCCAGCATGTCCATGGTGGTCTTTTGGCCGTTGCCGTCAATAAATTCCACGATCAGCATTTCGCTCTTGTCCGGGTCGGAGGCGCGGCTGTCAGCCAGGATGCCCGGTATGAGAGTAATGAAATCCCTGGGGTCCATGCAGCCTTCCGGGGGATGGATCCCTTTTTTGGTGATCTGGCCGCGTTGCAGCAGAATGGCGCCCAGGGCCGCCGGGATACCGGTGCCTTCTCCCAGGGCCTGGGAATCCGAGGCCATGTGAAAGCGCAGCTCCAGGGGGCTCCCATCCTTGGTGCCGCGGACAACGGTGGAGGTGCAGCCTTTTTGACGGCCGAAACCGGTTTCCGCCAGGATTCTGTCCCGCTCCCGGATGAGGTAGGCGGTGGAGAAATCATAGGGAGTAATTTCATGACCGTCAACCTTGAGGGGCGTTTTATCGGACAGGCCCAGCCGGCAGATATCTTTGGTCAGATCGTAGTAGGCCTCCGGCAGAATGGTTCCCCGGTTGGTAACCCGGTTGACATCCATATAGCGGGGCAGGGTGACCTGCTCCGGATGAGGATAGGGGTAGACGGTGATACCGTCTCCCAGGATGGGAAAGTCAAAGGTGGCGCGCAGGGCCCGCCCGTCTTCTTCGAAAAACTTGACATGGGTCAGCCGGCCGTCCAGAAACATGGGAATATCGATGCTCATGCAGTGGAAACGGTGGCCGATAACCCCCTTGCCTTCGAAAGGTTCTCCGCCATGGGCGTGGAAGATATCGATGGAATCGGTGGTGTCGAGCAGGTTGTCCGCCGCGAATCTGGCCAGCAGATTGGTGGCGCCGGGCGAGTTGCCCATGCCGATGACCATGGTCAGACCGGCCCGGGCGACCCGTTCGGTCATGTCCAGAAGATCCAGGGTTACGTCCACGTCGTCACACACGTCCAGGTAGTTGAGCCCGGCCTCCAGCACGGCTTCCACGATCAGGGCCACGGTTTTGTAAAACGGGCCGACGCAGTTAACCACCAGGTCACAACCGGTAATGGCGTCGGTGATGCTGTGCTGATCCAAGGCGTTCACTTTTACGGTGGAAACCTTGTGGCCGGGTATGGCCTGGGCCAACTGGTCGGCTTTTTCCAGGTCAATATCGCCGATGACCACCTCGGAAAAATCGTCGACCCGGGCCAGAGTTTTTACAACCACGCTGCCGACGGCGCCGCAGCCGCCCAGAACAATTACTTTTGACATGTTTTTCCTCCTGCGAGTACCGCGGTTATTAAAAATTAACTTAGTTAAATTTAACTTTGTTAAAAAAATGATTGGTTGTCAAGAAAAAAATGTTCTTTCCGGCGATATTTTCGCCGGAATTTATTTCCGGCCGGATGGGAACTGTCCCGGTCAGTCCCGGAGGATGCTCCGGAGATGCTCCGACCCTTTACAAGCCGCGGTTAAAAGCGTATATAACTGCAAAAGGGTCCGGTTCTGTTTTTAAAAATCATTATGGTTTGGTCCGTAAAAATGAACTCGGTGGAAGTGGTTTTTGTGAGCACCATTGGCACCTTTTGGGGAAAAGCCGGTTGCCACCGGCCGCGTTAAGAATTTCTCGCTGTCTGAGGGCGTCAGCCCGAGTTCGAGAAATTTAGCGGACGGTGGTAACCGGCCCCCAAAAGGGGCCAGGTGCGAAG
>JAWOCW010000293.1:0-3710 GCA_046483615.1 Desulfosudaceae bacterium | reverse complement strand
CTGTTCGCTGTCGTTGGCCAGCCGCTTCTCATAAAGACGATTATCCTGCTCATCAATTACCACCAGGTAATTATTGTTTGAATGTAAATCAATTCCGGCGTAAACTGGAAATAGGGATTTAATTCCCGGCCAATTTGAGGGATTTTTTCCCGTCCACTTTCAGGGCAAACAACCCGCCAGTCATCAAGTTTTCATTTAATTTTCTTCTAATTCCCATAATCAATTATAATACCATATAATTCCTCCATTTAATTCAATTTTTGGATTTTTCTGGAGGGAAGAATATATGGAAACAGTGCCGTGTGCGGCTTGCAGCACCTTTTTCATCCCGCGAAACCGATCCCAATGTTTTTGTTCCCACCCCGATTGCCAGCGCGTTAGAAAACGGCTGTGGCAAGAGAAAAGGATGGCCACTGACCCGGAATACAGGGAGGAGCAGCGCCTGGCGCAGCAGAAGTGGCTTGACAACAATCCGGGCTACTGGAAGAACTACCGACGACGAAATAAAGACAAGGCGGCCAGAAACCGTAGCTTGCAGAAAATCAGGAACATCAGAAGGCGATCTGAGTCCTGCACCCAATCGGTCAAAACCCTCGGGATTGCAAAGATGGACGCGAGAAAATCCAATAAAAACAATATATCCGGTCAATATTGGCTGGTCCCAGCGATTGCAAAGATGGACGCGGTAGAAATTTTTATCACTTCAATTCCAGGGCCTTAGCCATGATTGCAAAGATGGACGCGAGGACACGGGCGCAATGGTTATGCTACACCGGAAGAAACCATTAATTTATCAAGGAGGACCTTATGATTAAAAAACAGTTGCTGGCTGCTCACCGCGTCCGCCGTCCAGGAAAGGGGTTTGCCTTTATTCCCCACCGGTTTTTGACCGATGGCTTTTTCCAGTCCTTGAGCCGTGATGAACTATCGCTTTATCTGTTTTTGGTGCTGGTATCCGACAAAAACGGGCTTTCGTTTTATGGCGCCGGAAGAATCAGGACGATTTTGAAAATCGGCGAGGATGCCTATGCCCACGCCCTGAACAATCTGATTGATAAGGACCTTGTTGAACATGACGGGACACTGTTCCAAGTGCTGTCGCTGCCGCCGGGTCCGTATCCATCACAAAAAGGAGGGCGATATGATCGATAAAAGAGTGGTTTTTGAGATGCATCGCTTACGGGATATGGGGTTTTCCATCCGGCAGATTGCCGGTGCGTTGCATCTTGACAGAGGAACGGTGGCCAAATATATCAAACAGCCGGAGATCACCGCTTCCCCCAGACCGGGCCGTCCTTCTAAGATTGATCCCTTCCGAGAAATAATCAAAGAAGTGCTGGCCCAATATCCAGGCATCAAAGCGCCGGTTGTGTTGCGGCAGATACAGGCCAAGGGGTTTGACGGAGAGATCACGATTGTCCGGGACTGTCTGAGAAAACTCCGGCAGGCGGATTGTTGTCAACCGGTCTTTATCCGTTTTGAATCCGCACCCGGCGAACAGATGCAGGTTGACTGGGGCCACTTCGGCAGCCTGGTATACGGGGACAGCTCCCGGAAGCTGTACGCTCTGGCGGTTATTGAAGCGCACAGTCGGATGCTGTATGTGGTCTTTACCCACAGTCAGAATCAGGCCACGCTCCACCGCTGCCTGATGGAGGCCTTCCGGTATTTTGGCGGATCGCCCCGGGAACTTGTCGTGGATAATATGGTAACAGCGGTAACCGAGCGGGTGGGCGCTATGATCCGATTTAACGAGGCGTTTCTGGCGTTTTTGCGGCCCTTTGGCATTACCCCGGCGGCCTGTAACATCCGTGCGCCCCATGAAAAAGGCAAGGTCGAAAACAGCATCAAATATCTGCGGCACAACTTCTGGCCGCTGAGAACCTTTACCGATCTGACGGATGCCAATCAGCAGGTTCTGGTCTGGCTGAACACCACCGCCAATCAAAGGATCCATCAAACCACCGGCGAAAAACCGTATGACCGGCTTGACAGAACGGCTCTGCGGCCGCTGCCCGAGCCGTTTCCCGACTGCCGGGAGACGGAAACCCTGAAGGTGTACAAGGATTTTGGCATTCGTTTTGATACCAATATTTACACGGTGCCGCCCCGTCTGGTCGGCAAGAAGGTCACCCTGAAGGCGGACAGCCGCACTTTGTGGATATATTACAAGGACAGGCAGGTGGCTAAACATCTGCGCTGCTGGCGCAAAAAACAACGAATAGAGCTGCCGTCTCACAGCGAGCAGGTCAAAAAATTGAAAAAGAAAGTCTTCATGGACAAGCAAATCATGATTTTCATGTCCCTGGGCACCGAAGCCGTGGATTATCTGGAAAAGTTGGCTGACGCCTCCCAGCCGTTGAAAAAAACCGTGGACCGGCTTTTGAAATTAAACGATGAATACGGCACCCCGGCTTTAATTTATGCCCTGAAAAAGGCCCTGGACCACAAGTTATACGGGTTTTCTTACGTGCAGAACATCCTTTATCAGGAGATGACGCCGACCACATGCCACCCACCCGTGAATTTAAAAAACCAGGAACTCAACCAAATCCGGCTGTCCCGGCCCAACCTGGCCGAATATGACGCCATTGCCGTTCAAAGGAGAGCAAAAAATGGATCATGTGATTGAAAAATTAAAGGCCCTGCGCTTGAAAAATTGTTCCCGGAATCTGCCCGGCGTAATCGAGCAAAGCCAGCAAGAAAACCTCTCCGCCCTGCAAACCATCGACCGGCTGCTTGAAATTGAACTGGACTGCCGGGAAAAGGCCAGAATCGCCCTGCGGTACAAGCAGTCCCGGCTGGAAGAAAAACCCACTATTGATGAATTTGATTTTGCCCATCACCAATCCCGTAAAAAAGAAAAAAACCGGATATTGCACCTGATGGACCTGGATTTTATCTCTGATCAAAAAGATATCGTTTTGATCGGCAACCCCGGCACCGGCAAAACCTTTTTATCCAAATGCCTCGCCTATGCCGCCACCCAGGCCGGTGTCAAAACCTTATTTACCTCGGCCATGGACATGATCAATCAGCTCATCGCCGCCGAGGCGGACCATACCCTGCTGAAAAAGTTAAAACACTACCAATCCCAGGATCTTCTGGTCTGTGACGAAATCGGTTATCTTCCGCTTGGCAAACAGGGGTCAAACCTGTTCTTCCAGGTCATTAGCCACCGGCACGAAAAAAAGTCGACCATCATTACGACCAATCTGCCGTTCGCCAAATGGGGAGACATCTTTGACGGAACCACTGTGGCCACAGCGATTGCCGACCGCCTCGTCTACAACTCGGAGATCCTTATCCTGGAGGGAGAAAGTTATCGAAAAAGATCATAAATAAACAGGCAGACGCAAATACACAGGCGGTTTACGCCTCGAACCGCCACCAGACTCCTGTTGATTTTGGCTTGCGCCAAAGACGCAGAGGTACGTTCAGGGGACTGGATGGCCGATTTTTGGCCGATGTTTTTGGCTGGTTTTTAAACCCCTGTTCCCACTCCTGCCCCGGGAATTGTACGATTGATGCTATGTTATGATAGCAAATTTATCAGTATTATAATTTTTATCAGTATGTTTGACAAGAGGATTTCGTGAAATTTCAGGGGGGAGGGGGAGGGCATCCAGGGGCGGGGTCTGCCGGGCGACCTGAAGGTGCGCCCCTACATGGACGAGGGGAAGACCAAGGGGTAAGGGTGTAATTGCTTG
>JAWOCW010000275.1:0-3458 GCA_046483615.1 Desulfosudaceae bacterium | reverse complement strand
GCTGCGGGTCAACCTCTCGGCCTTTATCCTGGGCTGGCTCCTTTTTTCCGGAATTGCCTACCTGGCCGACCCGATCTTTCACGCCATCGGCTATGCCTGCCTGACGGCGCCGGCGCTGGAGGCTTTCTGGACCTCCCTTTATAACCTGCCCCTGCTCCGGTTGACCGGTTTCAACAACTCCATTGTGTTGGGCAGTCTGCTGGTTTCCCTGGTTTTGTTCTTCCCCCTGTTCCTGTTCACCAATTTTATTATCCGCAAATACCGGGAGCATCTCCTGGCCTGGATCCGCAAAACCAGGCTGGCCCGGATATTACAATCAACCCGGATCTTTTCGGCCTATAAAGCCATTTCTGAAAGGAGCTGGTCATGAAAAATATCTTTCGCGTAAAAGGGTTGATCGCCTTTATCGTCATCTTCGGCGGGCTGCTGGCCGCCTTGGTTTTTTTTGCCGACGACCTGGTTGAAAAGGGCATAGAGGCGGCCGGCACCCGCGTGGTCGGCGCCAAAGTGGAATTGGCCGACGTGGATCTCTCCTTGTTCCCGGTGGGCCTCACCCTGCACGCCATGCAGATCACCAATCCCGACGCGCCCATGACCAATGCCGCCGAGATCACCCGGCTGGCGGTGGCCATCGAGCCTTTGCCCCTGCTGGAAAAAAAGGTTCATATCCCGGAAATGACGGTGGCCGGGATGCGCTTTAACACCGAGCGAAAATATTCCGGCGCCGTTTCCCAAAAGAAAAAAGAAAAGAGCGCAAAGCCGGTCGAAGACGGGACGGCAAAAACCTCCCGGTTTCAGCTGCCCGATTTTGATCAGCTCGAGGTTGACAAAATCCTGGCCAGAGAATCCCTGCAAAGCCTGGAAGAGATCGAAAAAGCAAAGCAGACCGCCGCCGAAAAAAAGGCCGCCTTTCAAAAACGGCTTGAGGAACTGCCGGACAAGGACCAGCTGCGCCAGTATGAATCCCGGATCAAAGCACTCGGCGACCGCGAGGGGCTGGCCGGTATTGCCGGCGGTGTCAAGGAGGCCGCTGATATCAAAAAAGAGGTCCAGGCCGACCTGGACCGCCTCCGCCAGGCCCGGCAGGAGGTGTCCACCTCCCTGGACGCGCTGCAACAGCAGGCCCGGACCGTGGCCCGCAGCCCGCGGCAGGATGTGCGGCGGCTGACCGCGAAGTATTCCCTCTCCCCCCAGGGCCTGGGTAACCTGACCGGCCTGCTCTTCGGGCCGAAATACCAGCACTGGCTGGAAACCGGCCTGGCCTGGTATGACAAGCTGCAGCCGGTGCTGGCCGCGGCCGCCGACCGCGGCGACGAGGAGCCGGAAGTCAAGCCCGTCCGGGGCAAGGGGGTCAACGTCAAGTTCGCCGACAAAACCGCCTCCCCGGATTTCTGGATTGCCCATACCGAGGTGTCGGCCGCCACCCGGGTCGGCGACATAGCCGGGACCATTGAAAACATCACCACCCAGCAGTCCCTGCTGGGCCGGCCCCTGACCTATCGCTTTTCCGGCCAGAAGCTGGAGCGGCTGGACAGCCTGGACATCAACGGCCAACTCAATCATGTCGATCCGGACCGGCCCGAAGACACCCTCAACGCGCGGGCCCAAGGCTGGCAGATCACCGACCTGGCTGTCAGCCGCGACCAATCCTTTCCCGTCATCCTGAACCAGGGCCGAATGGACAGCCGCCTGGAAGCCGCCATTGAAAAGCGCGTTTTGTCTTCGCGAGCAGATTTTACCGTGTCCGGCGCGGATTTCTCCCTGGCCAAAAAAGAGTCGCCCAACGCGCTGGAGCAGGCCGTGGCCGCGGCCCTGGCGGACATTGCCCGCTTTTCGGTCCAGGCCAAGGTGAACGGGCCCCGGGACGACTACCGGGTGTCGGTCTCTTCCGACCTGGATAATGTCATGAAAAAGGCGGTGTCCGGGGTGGTGGCCGACCAGGCCCGAAAATTTGAAAACCAGCTCCAGGCGGCCATTGCCAAGAAAACCGACGGTCCCCTGGCCGAGCTCCGCGGCCAGGTGAACGGCCTGGGCGGCATCGAAAAAGAGCTGACCCAGCGCCTGAACATCGGGCAGGAGGTGCTCAAGCTGGGCTCTTCGTCAAGCGGCTCTTCTTTACCCTTTGGTCGCTGATCGGGAAGGCTGAAGCCATAGCGTCTTGCGGGCGGAGTTCGGGGCTCGGGCCCAGATCGACTCGTGACATATCCGGGCTGACCTTTTCCGCCAACCGCCTATTCCGGCAGGTGCCCCCGGGCCACGGCCCGGTCAATGGCGGCGGCGGCATAATCCCACAGGGCGGCCGCTCCTTCGGCCATGTGCCGGTTCAGGCCGGTGACCTGGTCTTTTTTCACCCCGTGCTCCCGCCAGGATTTGCCTTCAGTATAAAGATTGTGCAATAGCGGCTGCAGGCGGTCCAGGGCGGCGGCAAAACGGGATTCCGGCGTTTGCCGGGCCTCGAACTCCTCCCACAGGCCCCGGAACTCTTCGGCCTGGTCGGCCGGCAATAGTTGAAAAATCCGGTCGGCCGCGGCCTCTTCCCGCTCCGTCTTGTCCTGCCGGGCCTGGTCGTCATAGGCAAAGGTGTCGCCGGCGTCTATCTCCACCAGGTCATGGAGCACCATCATGCGGATGACCCGGAACAGGTCCAGGTCGTCGGCGTTGGCATGTTCGGCCAGCACCAGGGCCATAACGGCGATGTGCCAGGAGTGCTCGGCCGAGTTTTCAAACCGGCTGGTGTCGGTCAAATAGGTCCGCCGGCGGATGGTCTTGAGCCGGTCGATCTCCAGAATAAAGTCGATCTGCTGCTGCAGTCGCTGCGGTTTCATGGGCATCCTTTGCAGGCGGGAGAAGCTCTACTCCTCCTCCGCGAAATGTTCCTCCAGGAATTTCCGGGCCAGTCGCTGGACGCAGATGTTTTCCGGGGCGTGGTAGGGGTTGGCGTGGGGATCCATCTTCAGGATTTTTTCCAGCAGGTGCCTGGCCTGAGATTTCTCGTCCAGATGATAATGAACCTCGGCTTTGGCGAAATGGGTGTAAAAATAGGTGGGATAAGCGAGAACGGCCAGTTCCAGTCCCATGGTGACCGTGTCCATGGTGTAGCCGGCCAGGCCGAGTCCCTTTTCCGCCAGCCAGCCGCCCTTTTCGATGATGGTGGCGGTGGAAATCAGCGGGCCGCAGTAAAAATAGGTGGTGTTTTCGTTGGCGGTAAAGACCAGGTGGTCCATGATGGTATTCAGGTAGCGGGCTTTGGTGAAAATGCTGGCGTGCTGAATGGAGCGGGACAGGTCCAGTTGCCGCCAGTAGTGGGCCGGCACGCTGTGGGGGTCGATTTCCAGGGCCTTTTGGCCGTATTCATCACCTTCCTCGAAACAGGGCCGGGCGGTCTTGATTTCGCCGACGCTCATCCGGACAACCCGCTGGCCCAGACCTGGGTGGCCCGGGGAAATTATTACCTGGGA
>JAWOCW010000174.1:0-5529 GCA_046483615.1 Desulfosudaceae bacterium | reverse complement strand
AAAAGTCCGGAAACTTCTAAAACCGACAAACAATTTAAAAATAACTTCTTGGTTTTACTTAACACTTAATCACTTAAAACTTAACACTGCCCTGCCGCTTACCGCTGGGAGGGCGGCACGTCCCGACAGATGGCCGAAAATGTCAGGGCGATATTTGAGGAATAAACAATAATCTGCTTTAACATATCCAGCAATTCCATGTGGACCTCATGGGTCACCACCGACTCCCGCTGCTCCTGCTGGATACGACTGAGATGCTTGATCCGGTATTGTGATTCCAGGTCCAGGTAGACACGCTCCCGATCCATGATGCCGCAGGCCCGGCCGGGCGCGGTTTCGGCGAAGGCTTCCTTGAGCAGACGGATATGGTTGAGAGCCTTTTGATGATAGATCATCAACTCCTCCTTGCCCTCATCTGAAAAATCAGCGTGCAGCTCCTGCTTCTTGGCAACCAGCGGCACCAGGTTGCGATGGATAATATCGCCGATGCTTTCCATGTCCTTGGCAATCGACATCATCCCGAATATTTCATTGACGCTTTTTTCATCCAGGTCATGGCGCAATACCTTATTCAGGTAATCCCCGATTTTCTCTTCCAGAAAATCTATTTTCTCCTCCCGCATGTGAATGCCTTCCAGCAGCGACAGTTCCGGAAAAAACTCATCTTGTTTGGGAATCTCCTTTTTAAACAAGGCCGCTTCGGCCTTGCCGTCGACGCCGCGGGAGATGTATCTTTCGTCGGAGATAAAAGGGATAATGATGGCCCGCAGCATTCGTTCCAGGAGTTTGGCCATCCGGGATATCTCTGTCCGGGCCAGGTCAATGGCGATTTCCGGGGTCTCGATCTGCTTTTCATCCAGGTACCAGAGCTTTGGTTCCCGGCTCATGACGGTTACCTGGCGATCCGGCAGCAGTTTCATGATCAGGGCCGCGAAAAGCGTGGTAAAGGGCAGAAACAGCAGGCCGACGCTGACGTTGAACAAGGTATGAGCGTTGGCGATCTGGCGACCGGTATCAACTTCCATAAACTCGGACAAAGAGCGGATCAGATCGGCAAACTGGTCGATCCAGAAAACGAACAAGAGGACCCCGGTTACCTTGAAAAGCACATGCCCCAGGGCGACTCGCTTGGCGTTGCGGGTCATGCCGATGCTGGCGAAACCGGCCGTAATACAGGTGCCGATATTGGCGCCCAGAACCATGGGAATCCCCGCTTCCAGGCTGATCAACCCCTGCTGGGACAAGACGATAATGATGCCGGTAAAGGCGCTGCTGCTTTGAATCAGGGCCGTAAAGGCCACCCCCACCAACAGTCCGAATATCGGGATTTCCAGTTCCTGGAGCAGATTGATGATTTCGGGACAGCTCCGCAGAGGCGACATGGCGTCGCTCATTAACTTCATCCCGAAAAAAAGCAGGCCGAAACCCAACAGGACATCACCGATGTTTTTAACGCGGCGATTTTTTCCAAACAGCCTTACGCCGAAGCCGGCCGCGACCAGGAAAAGAGAATACTGGGCCAGGTCAAAGGCTATGACCTGGGCGGTAACGGTCGTGCCCACATCAGCCCCCAGGATAACCGCCAGTGACCGGGCGAAGGTCATCAGCTCGGCCTGGACGAAACTGACCAGCATGACGGTGGTGGCGCTGCTGGATTGAATTATCATGGTCACGAAGGCGCCCACGAAAAATCCGACAACCCGATTGGTGGTCAGGGCCGACAGAATCTTACTCATCTGGTTGCCGGCCGTTTTCTTGAGCCCTTCGCTCATCTTTTCCAGGCCGTAAAGAAACAAAGACAGGCCGCCCAGCAGGCCGGCCACCAGCAAAAACCAGGAGATTTCTTCCATGCTGACAGCGGCCGACGGATCAAGGCCGGAAGCCCGGACCGGTACGGCCGTCATTAACGGCAAAGCCGACAAAAGAACGGCCGCCATTGGTTTTTTAATGATCGAGAATTTATTCAATAACAGGGTCTCCCGGTAGGGTGGAATGGTTATGGATCAACTCCCGCGTGATCCCCAGCAGAGGCTCTTGCAAGGGACGCCAGCGCGGCATTACCGCCGTCTCCCCTTTCCAGCTGAAATCTACCACGTCAAAGGTTTCCGGAATATGCTTGGCCTTTTTCTGGCCGTAATCCACCGGCGGATAATACTCGATCCAGACCAGGCGCCGCCGGTTGAGATCAAACTTTTTCGCTATAAATCCGGCCAGGGGGCCGGCCCAGCCCCGGACGGTAATCTTTTCTCCGGGGATATCGGAAACCACCACGATATAGGGCCGCAGAGGGATTACCTCGACCGATTCGGCCCGGGCCAGGTTGAAAATCCATAACCGGATTTTGCCCCGGGCCAGGCCAAAGGCGGCTCCCAGGCCCTCCCATTGAAATATGCCGTTATAAATAACCATTCTTGATGTACTCGTAAAAAGTTCAATCACATATTCCCCCGCTCAACCCGTCAAGCGGCCATAAATACGCAGCAGCTTGCCGGGCAGTTCCCGCACGTCGGAAATGACACTGTGACCCACCCGGCCGTACAATTCATCCAGGGCGGAGTCTCCGGAAATATTAACGGTAATGCTGTGCACGTGAACATCCCGGGTCCGGGCCTCCAGCAGCGCCCGGCGGGTATCTTCCAAAGCGTACCGCCGTTTGTAATCAACGTCATTGGGAAAGCCGTCAGTGATTAAAATGAGCAGCCGGGTTTTGGCGGGAACCTGGTCGAAACCGTCCAGGGCGTGACGGATGGCGGCCCCCATGCGGGTATTCCGCCGGGGCCGAATGGCTTCAACCCGGCCGGCAATCTCATCGGTCATCTTTTCCCCGAAATCCTTAAGCCGGTAATAGTCCACGCCCAGCCGGCCGGTGCCGGAAAAACCGCTGATGGCGTAAGGATCTCCCACCACGGTCAGGGCCTCACAAAAAAGAACGGCCGCTTCTTTTTCAATATCAAGAACCGTGGCCGTTTCCGAGCCGGTGACGTTATTGGAGGTGGACCGGGAAAAATCCAGCAGCAACTGGACGGCCACGTCGCGCTCCTGTTTAAGCCTTTTCACGTAAATGCGTTCCGAGGGAGTCTGCCCGGCTTTTTTGTCAACCACAAAGGCCAGCAGCTCGCGGTAATCAAACTCCTCCCCCTCCCGCCATTTGCGAAGCAGGCTAACGCTTTCCGGCTTGAGCAGTTCAAAAGCGTAGCGTATTTTTTTTACCAGGCCCGGGTTTTGATCCAGCACCCGGCGGTAAAAACCGGGCTGGCCGGGGGCCACCTCCCGCTCCCGCACCAGGACGTGACCGTCCAGATAATCACCGGCAGTGTGATCCCACTCCCGGTGACGAAAAATCCGGCCGTGAAAATCATCGCCCGGTCTGTTTTCCCCGGTGACGTGGCGGGCCCCGCCATTAATGTCCAGGGAGGCCAGCAGTTTCTCCGGGTTAACGGCCTTTCCCGACTCTCCCGCCGCTCCCGGTTGTTCTCCCGGCTCTCCCGTCTGATCGCCGGCGGCCTGCCGGGAGGCCTCCTTATCAGCCTCGTTGCCGGCCCGCAGAAGCGACCTGATATCATCGGCGTAAAGCACGCCCCCCCGCTTAATGAGCTTTTTCAGAATATCGGATTTAAAAGCCCTGGCCCCGGCCTGGCTGATTTTTTCACGGGTGGAGTCAGCCTGTTTCAGGGGGCCGGCGAAAACAACGGCAAACAGCTCCGGCCGGACCCGCAAATCAAAAGGGGGGCGCAAAGGAGTATAGGCATCAATATCCCCGAAACTTTCCGGACCGACTTTTTGCCAGGTCTGCCACGCGGCCAGGGCGGCAGCCTCCGGCCGGGGCGCTCCGGCGGCCGAGGCCTGAAAAATATCGACACAGGCGCGGAGGGCGTTATCAGCCCCGGCATCCGGCAAGCTCCACTGGCTGATGTCACCGCCCAAGGCCACCACGGCGTGAAGCGCTTCTTTTAAAGCGGGCGGCCCGGCGCGGTGGTAGAGATGGCCGGCTTCTTCTAAGAGGATCGGGTAATAACGGTCAACCCCGGCCGGATAAACTTCGCGCAGCAGCGTCCGGAGGCGGCCGTATTCAAATATGGTAAACAGGTCCAGGGCCAGAGCCGGGCTGGCGAAAAGCCGAACGAAACGCTCCAGGTCCACCGGCGATTGACCGCCCTCAGCGGCCGAACCCTGGCCCAGACCGACGGATTGATCATGGGCCGACATCATCAGTCCGGCCCGGTCAAAATCAAAATAAAAGGTGTCAAACTCCAGCAGGGCCGTTTCCACCCAGGCCAGCATTTTATACAGGCGGTGGTTCTCGTCCGCTTCGGGGAAGCGGTTGATTTCATCCGGCAGATAGAGCGTTTTGCCGTCGCAGCGGGCGGTGACCGCGGCGGTATCTTCCACCGCCAGGGCGGCCGGCAAAGCGGACAAAGGCTTGATGGGAATGGTCCGGCCGCACCGGGCCTGGAGGTAATAACCCAGGCGCGACCGTATCTGCGGTAAAACCACCGAAGTCTGAAGCCGGGCGCAGAAATCCAGGGCGGACCTGGTTTCCAGGCCCAGAAACTTGCGAGCGCCTTCGGCGTCCTGATGATAGCAAGTCAGGCCGTGATCGACAAAATTCCGCAGGCCGGCTTCCGGCAGACGGGACAGATCCCGTCCCAGCGACTCGATCAAGACGGCGGCCAGGTTGAAATCACGACGAACCACCCGCCTGATCTGTTCAATCCGCCAGGCCCGTTTGGCTTCGGGAAAAGAGAGAATGGCCCGGGGAAAACGGCCGGCAAACCTCCGGAACTGGTTATAGGTCAGGTCGTGGGCGAAAACGTCACCGAGCAGCTCCAGCCAGGCGCGGCCGGCCTCCAGCCGGTCGGGGCCGAGGAGCTCCGTCAGAATTTCCAGGGGTTCGGCGGCCAGGGCGTAGAGCCACTTTTCCTTCATCAATCCGGCCGACCGTAAAAACAGGCGCAGCAATTCTTCATCGCCGTGGGCCAGGACCGGCACCAGGCTGGAGGAGAGAATCCCGGCAAAAGTCTGATTGTCACCGGCATTGTCGCGAATGGTCTGGCCGTAAAAAACGATTTTTTCAAAGGAGACCTGCCGCCGGAGGAGCTCGACATAACCATCGGCCAGGGCCCGCCCCAGAAAAGAGGCCAGGGACAGACCGTGGACCACATCCTCGACCATCCGGACGACACCTGGCGAACCAGGGTCGCAACCGGCCCGGTTCAGCCTGGCGGCAACGCTGTCTGCCAGGTCGGGATCAGCCAGGGCCAGGGTTTTCAGGGGATGGTCTTTTAAAAGAGATTTGTTTGGCGGCATAGTTATTCTTAAACGAACAGATCCCGAACCAGGTCGGCCATGGTCTCCTGCAGGCCTTCGTCGTCGGTCAGCGGCAGGCAGATGGCTGCCAGGCAGGCCTCGGTCGGAGTGATTCCGTTTTTTATCAGGCGAGCGGCGTAAATCAACAGGCGAGTGATGGCGCCCTCGGTCAAACCATGTTCCCGGATATTCCGGATTTTCTGCCCCAGCCCCACCAGGCGG
>JAWOCW010000153.1:0-4052 GCA_046483615.1 Desulfosudaceae bacterium | reverse complement strand
CCCTGGAAGCGGCTGACCAGCAGACCTTTGATGTTTTTTTCGTTGATTTCCGGCTGCCGGGGGCGACCGGCCTGGAATTGCTGCGTTCGCTCCAGGAAAAAGCCCATCATCAACCCTTTATTATTCTGACCGGCCAGGGCGATCAGACCATTGATATTCAGGCCATGGAAGAAGGCGTTGCCGATTACCTGGAAAAAGACCAGTTATCGTCTTCCCTGCTGGAGCGGGTAATCAGATACGCCCTTGCCCGGGCAAACACCTGGAACGCCTTGAAGCGATCTGAAAAATCCTTGCGGATTCTTTCGGAAAAACTGATTCAGGCCCAGGAACAGGAACGAACCCGCCTGGCCCGGGAGCTGCATGACAGCACCAGCGCCAACCTGACGGCCATCAAGTATGCCATCGAAAAAAAACTGTATGAGAAAGGCGATCAAGGGGATGACTCCGAGGCCGCTTACTTCAGGTATTTGATCGGCCTGATCCAGGAAACCAGCCAGGACATCCAGAGGATTTATTCCGATTTGAGGCCCGCGGTTCTGGATGACCTGGGTGTCCTGGCGGCGGCCGAACGCTTGTGCCGGCAGTTTGACGAAATTCACCCGGAGATCGGGGTCGCCACGGAGTTCGTCATCGACGAGGCGGACGTGCCCCAGCAGCTCAAGATCGTTATTTACCGGATTCTGCAGGAAGCCTTGAACAATATTGCCCGGCACAGCCGGGCCGATCAGGTCCACTTGTTTATGGAGCAGACCGATGACGACGGCCTGCGCCTGGTTGTCAGCGATAACGGCCGGGGATTTGAGGCCAAGGCCTTTTTGCGGGCCGAAAGCGAAAATCTTTCCGGAGGCTTCGGTCTCATGAATATGAAAGAGAGGGTTGTCTTTTCCGGCGGCCGGTTTGCCATTGATTCGGCCCCGGGGCGGGGCACAAACCTGGACATTGTCTGGCCGCGCTCTTTCCCGGCCGAACAGGTGGCGGATGAATCGGCTTAAACAATCCCCCGGGGGCAATCGCTTTACCGGCCTGGTCCTGTTCACCATGCTCCTGGCGGGTGTCTGCCTGACCAGCCTGTACAGTTATCTTCTTTTTCATACCCTCGGTGAAATGTTTTCAATCCTGGTGGCCGGTTCCATCTTTATCATTGCCTGGAACGGGCGACGGATTATTGCCAACACCTATCTTCTGATCATCGGCATCTCTTTTTTCTTTGTCGGCCTGATCGATCTTTTGCACACCCTGTCTTATACCGGTATGGGCATTTTCAAAGAATCCGGCGGGGATCTGCCTACCCGCTTATGGATAGCGGCCCGTTACCTGGAAAGCCTGACTTTTTTCGGGGCCGCCTTTTTTTTCAATAAAAAGGCCCTTGCCCACCGGATTTTCGGCTTTTATGCCGTCATTACCGCGGTCCTGATGCTGTCGATTTTTTACTGGGATATTTTTCCGGCCTGCTTTGTGCCCGGGGCCGGCCAGACGCCTTTTAAAATAATCAGTGAATATATTATTTCCTTTATCTTTCTGCTTTCCCTGATTCTGGTGGTCAGGCACCGCCGGCAGTTTGATCCGGTCGTGGCCTGGCTGTTAATGGCCGCCATGGGGGTCACGGTGGCCTCGGAGCTGACCCTTACCTTTTACGTCGGCGTGTATGATTATTTCAACCTGGTCGGGCATCTGTTAAAAATTATCGCCTTTTACCTGCTTTACAAGGCGATTGTGGAAACCGCTTTTCTGAAGCCCTATACCCTCCTGTTCAAGGAGCTGCGTCAGCGGGAGCAGGAGCTTGAAAAGAGCCGGGACTTTCTTTTAAAGTCCCACGGTCGCCTGGAAGATCAGGCCTATGAACAGGCTCTGGAACTGGCCCAGGCCACCGCGGAATTAAAAACAAGCCGGGTGGAAAAAGAACAGGCCGAGCACCTCTACCAGCGGGTGGGGGATCTGATTCCCTTCGGGATATGGATTTGCGACCTGGAAGGCCGGTTCCTCTACCTGAGCGAATCTTTGCGGAATATGCTGGGTGAAATCGGGTCGGACTTCAAATTTGACGACCTGATTGAGCGGCTGCCCCCGGAAACCGCGGCAGAGACCAGGTCTGCCTTGCGGAACAGCCTGTCCCTGGGCGGTGTCTGGGATCATAAAATGCGGATTCGGGATAAACACGGCCATTACCGGACCATCCTGAGCCGGGGCACCCCTTTTCGCGGGGAACAGGGCAACCTGCTTTTCTGGGGGGGCATTAACCTGGATATTTCCGAACGGGAAAGACTGCGACAGGTCCTGGAAAAAGAGCGCCGGCGGTTTTATTTTATCCTGGAGAATCTCCCGGCTTTTGTTTTTCTTTTGGCCAGCGATTATTCCATTTCTTACGCCAATCAATATTTCCGAGACCAGTTCGGCGATCCCGAAGGAGCGACTTGTTATCGTCTATTGCACGGGCGGGAGAGCCCCTGTTCCGAGTGCCGGGTAACCGATATCCTGAAGACCCGGGAGCCCCTGGAGTGGGACTGGCCGAAGGCGCCGGACAACCGGGCCTATCATGTTTACAGCTATCCTTTCACTGATATTGACGACACCGAACTGATTCTTGAAATGGGGGTGGATATCACCGAACGGGTCGCGGCGGAATCGCGGATAAAGGAGTATTCCCAGGAACTGGAAGTCAAGAACCAGGAGCTCCAGGACTTTGCCTATGTGGCTTCCCACGATCTTCAGGAACCGCTCCGCAAAATCGGCACTTTCGGTAATCTCCTGCGCACCAGGCATGGCGATGCTCTTGATGAAAAGGGCAGCGACTATCTGCGACGCATGGAAAACGCCGCCCGGCGCATGCGCCGTCTGATAGCGGCCCTGCTGGAATATTCCCGGGTTACGACCAAGGAGGGCATGTTTGCCGCTGTTGATTTGAATGAGGTCGTGGAGCAGACGATTGAAAATCTGGAAAACCAGGTAAAACAAGCCGGGGCCAGGATCGAGACCGATCCCCTGACAACCATCCGGGCTGATCCCAACCAGATGCGCCAGCTTTTTCAGAACCTGATCAGCAATGCCGTTAAATTCAATGATCAAGCCGACCCGGCCGTGAATATCCGGGGCCGGGTAGTTGATCATCACAAGGGCCCGGTGGATTCCCTGTCAGTCAGTCTGCCCAATGCCTGGTACCAGATTCTGATTCAGGATAACGGCATCGGCTTTGAGGAAGAATTTCTGGAGCGGATTTTCGCTCCTTTTCAACGTCTCCACACCCGCGAGCAATACGAAGGCACCGGGATCGGTCTGAGCATATGCCAGAAGATTGTGGAGCGTCACGGCGGCACCATAACAGCCAGAAACAATCCCGACCGGGGTGCCACCTTTATTGTTACCCTGCCATTACAGAAACCGGTGAGAATATGAATGAGCCGAACCAGGATAACAGTCTGAAGGTTCTGATGGCGGATGATGATCCGGATGATTGCCTCTTGATTCGGGAAGCTTTTGAGGTAGCCGGCATTGCCTGTGAGCTGCGAATGGCCCGGGATGGCCGGGAACTGGCCGCTTATTTGATCCCGGAAAATTCGGGCTGGGATGAGTACGGCCAGTCTCTTGCTGATATTGTTCTGCTTGATTTGAACATGCCCCGCAAAGACGGGCGCGAGATACTGGAGGAGATCAACCGGAAAAAGATTGTTGTTCCAGCTCCCATTATTGTTTTTACTACTTCCCGGGCTGAAGAGGACGTGCGGGCCGCCTATGTCGCCGGGGTGGCGGCTTACGTTATTAAACCCGATAATTTTGATAAATTGCTGGAGTTTGTGAACAGATTGAAAGACTACCGGGGGGGTAGCCGGTCGCGGCCCTTTCCGGAGGCTTTGCGGTGGCGGCCGGTCAGGCTGTGAGGGCTTCGTAAAAAGCCGGGATTTGACATATTTCGAGTGCCGGTGTATATTTTATCAGCCGGAATGACTTATCACCCGGTGTATTTAGTCACCTTGTCCCGGATCAGAGTCCGGGATGACGACCAGGCCGGGGGGCAGGAGGGTAGAAAGAGGGTATAAAAGAATCTATTTTATCTGGAT
>JAWOCW010000134.1:0-8309 GCA_046483615.1 Desulfosudaceae bacterium | reverse complement strand
TTCCCCGTCACCAGACTTTCGTTTTATGCCTGCCAGCATCCCGGCAAAAAATGAACAACTGTTCATTAAAAAATGTATTTTACCTCTTCTGTTATAGCGGTGTCAAGCTTGAGGGCAAAGAAAAAAGACCCTACCCCGTCATTCCGGCGAACGCCGGAATCCAGAACCATTTTACTGGACCCCGGCGTCCGCCGGGGTGACGAAATATGGGCCGGGGGACGAGATATGGACCGGGAGACGAATATGGCCGGGGTGACGAAATATGGCCGGGGTGACGAAATATGGTAAATCCCGGCTTTTTACGAAGCCGTCAGGTTTGATGGCTTCGTAAAAAGTCCGGAAACTTCTAAAACCGACCAACAATTTAAAAAGAACTTCTTGATTTTACTTAACACTTAATCGCTTAAAACTTAACACTGCCTGTAAAAAGGATTTTTTACAGGCACATCAGGTTTGATGTTTTCGGAAAAAATCCGGATCGGGACGGATGTTAATAGGCGGGCGTCAGCAGTCCCTGAATGATCAGATCCGTGGCTTCGTCCTCGGTCAATCCTCGGGACATCAGGGTTTGCAGCTGCTTGGAGTCGACGCTGCCCACGGAGGCTTCGTGGGTGACATGAGCCCGGGGATGCCTGACTTCCACCACCGGAATGGCGCTGGCGGTGGCCTGGCCCTGCACGATCTCCTTGCAGTCCACGTGCCCCCGGGCGAACGGCGCGGAAGCGGCCATGGTATTTTTAATCATGGCCGTGGCCTTGTCCCGGACGGCGATATTGGTCATCAAGACGCCATGGGCTCCCTCTCCCTCCAGGTGGGCCTTTTCATTGATGGCGACGCGGTCGTCACCGGTGCCGTTGACGCGGGCCGACATCTCCAGAATGCTGCCGGGGCCGCAAAAGGCTTCATACTCCATGTCGATTTCCCCGACCCGGCCCTGGACCAGCTCAAAATCGGTCCGGAAACGAGCCTGCTCCTCCAGATGAATCACCGCCCGGGGTACCACGGTAACGCCGCCGGCATCGCCGTGGACATGGCGCTCCAGGTAGGCGTACTCGGCGCCCCGGCCGATATTAATCTCGGCGTCCATGGTGTGGCGGACGTCCACGGCATTGGGAAAAGTGCAGCTGGCCAGGATGGAAATGGAGGCATTATCCTCCAGCCGGGTTTTCATCAGGATTTTCTGGACCCCGGATTCCGGCAGCATGCCGAAACAGATCCGGACCGGCTTTTCAATGACCGTGTTTTCCTTGACGAGTATTTCCGCCCGGATGCCCTCCTCCATCTCTTCGGCCTGAACCTCCAGCCCGGGCACCAGGTGAAGTCCCAGAACCTGATTGCCGTGGATCTCGATATGGGCGACGTCCGGCGACATGACGTGGGATTCGCCGAGACTTTCATACAATTTGGCGATCATCTCGTTCTTATTCATGACACAGCCTCCTTCAGGGGTTGATTCTTATGGTCACAGGGCAGGCACTTATCACCGAAATAGGTCATGATCTTGTCAACTTCCCCCTTTTCAACCAGTTGTCCGCAACACAACAGAAAAGCGTGATCAGCCTTTTCCAGGACCGTCTGGGAATGGGTGATCAGCAGGACGGTGGTGCCGTTTTCTTTCAACCGCCGCATGGCCAGAAAAATCTTGTTAAGGGCGTCCACGTCTATGCCTGAATCGGGTTCGTCCATCATGACCAGGGATGGTTCCATGACCAGGATGGAGGCCAGTTCCACGCGTTTGCGCTCGCCGCCGGAAAGGGTCTGATCCACCGCCCGCGACAGGTATTCGCCCGGGGCCAGCCCCACCACTTCCAGCGCCCAGGCGGCCTTTTCCTCGGACTTGTCAGCGGAGCCGGCGATGATAAAGGTCTTCACGGAAAGACCTTCAAACCGGGCCGGCTCCTGCCAGGCCAGGGTAATGCCCAGGCGGGCCCGCTCGTCGGTGGTAAGCTTTTTTATGGAAGTTCCCTGAAAGCGGATATCGCCCTCAAATTCCCCGTATCCGCTCAAGCCCATAATAGTGGAGGCCAGGGTGGATTTACCGGCGCCATTGGGACCGACCACGGCATGAATATGACCGGGCCAGAACGACATGGAAAGATTGTTCAGAATCGGTTTTTTTCCCAGGTAGAGGGTCACCTGGTCAATGTCCAGCAGGCTTTTGTCCGTGTTTTCGTCACTCATGTTAATACCCCCAGGGTTTTTATTTCGGCTGACCCGGCCTGATCCGGATATTTCAGGAAATATCCGGAATAAAAATAACCGGGTAGACATATTCGGGCTAAAAAACAGGTTACGCTATGCCGCTTAATTCGTCAAGAAGGCCGTTTTTATGTGACCGTTTTTATGGTACCGTCCCGAAAAATCAACCGGAAAAATCATGTTTGCGCCCCGGACCAGGATGAGTTACAACAAATTCTGAGACTGACCCGGATGATATCCCCCCCGGTCCGGCCGGGGCGGAACCGGCAGCCGCGTTCAAATCAACTCGGGAAATATTCGGGCTAAACAGGCCGGAACCGTCATTCTTCTGCCGGCCGGCCGACATTCACTGATAAGGATGAACAATGGATTCACAAAAAGAAAAAGTTACCATGGCCGAGGCCATCCGGGAGCTGGTCAATTTTGCCGTGGACCGGCAGGATATCAAGGCCTTGCTCCAGGCGATACCGGACGACGAGACCGCCGGTCCTGAAATCAACAAGACCACCCTGGAATACGAGCTGCCGCTCCTGAAAATCGTATGCACGGGCTGGGCCATATCCTATTACCTGGCCGAACATTCCGCCAAAAATGAACTGGCCCAATCCTTCTGGATGGCCATCCAGGAATTTTCCGAAAAAATTTCCGAGATGAGCCGGACGGCCGCCGGCGTTGACATTAATTATTTTGACCTTATCAAGGAACGGGCCGACCTGTACATCCAGGCCATGCAGATGAATATGTCCGAAGCCGACCCGGCCGGGGTTATTGGTATAACCTTTGCCGGAATCTGCGACAGCCCCGAAGAACCGCTGGTGATCACCTCCGGCAAACGGATGTTCTCGGTTTCACTGGAAAGCGTTCAACGCTACCTGAACGCCGTGGAACTGGCGCCGGAAGTCGATGACGCCTGAGCGACCTTGGACGGCCTAATCCTTCTTCTCCACCTCGTTCCAGGCTTTCTTGCTCCGAAGAATCTTCTTCTGAACGGTTGCCCAGGTGCCGGTGGCCAGGAAGGATTCTTCATACCGGTTGAGCATTTGATCAAACATGCCCCAAGGTACGGTAAAAGACAACTCGTCGGTCTTGAAAAATTTTCTGGCGGAAGGGTCCCATCCCCCGACAACCGCTTTGTTCATTCCCCGGTCGAGATAATGGTAAGGCCAGGCCACCAGGCTGCCGCAGGCGGCGCTCCAGGGGGACATGACCGCCTCCGGATCATTGGTCACAAAGGTGGCCAGTTGGTGCAGGCCGGCCATGGTTTCCGGCCTGGCAAAAAAGACCACCAGATCCGGAGACTCTTTTCGCGTAAACTGAGACAGCGGCTTGAAGACGCAATATTTTCCGGTGGCCGGCCGAGGATCGACATAGTTGAACAGATCCCGCAGATTATCCGGCGAGTCACAATAAAATTCTCCGTCCATAAAACCGGGAATACCGGTAGAAACGTAACTGATGATGGTTTCCGTCTGGGGCTTGACAAAACCCAACCAGAAAGCGCCGCCCGGACAGCCGAATCGTTCAGCGGAAAAATATGCCGCTGTCCGCTTTTGGCGGGCCCGCCAGATATTGCCGATAACGCAGGAAAAACCGCCAAAAATCGTCGGCCAGTCGATCTCGTCTTTTATTTCCCGGTCCCGGGTCGGAGTATCCAGGGGCTTGGGCGACTTACCTTCGCCCGGTTTTTCATCAGTAAAAAAAACGCCCAGGGGTTCTTCAGAAAGGCCCAGCTTGTCAAGAAAAGCGGGCAGTGAATCAACCATATCCGGTTTCATGAATGCCTCCTTTGGTGTGTAAATTGACCTTTTGAAAAAACTGCCATACACGCGGATTATTTTATCATAACAAAAGTGGCCCAAGAAACCGCTGAAAAAATGGATCAATGAGGACGATTCTGACCTCCGGCTGGGGGAAAAAGCCGGCAGCAAGTTTGATTAACTTAACAAAAAAAGGGGCGGCCCTCTGGCGGGCAACCCCTTTTAAATTTTGTTATGGTAGCGGGGAGAGGATTCGAACCTCTGACCTCCGGGTTATGAGCCCGACGAGCTACCAGACTGCTCCACCCCGCATCAGAATTTATTGATTATATAACATTGTGCTTAATTGTCAAGGAAAAATTACGTGTTTTTCAAAAACGGCCCCGACGACCGCCCTCAATAAGCAACCAGCAACTCCTTGACCCGCCGGAGCTCCTGGCGACCTTCTTTATCGTCGGTAAAACGAATCTGAATCCGCTTTCGGCGGGAAGTCTGACCGGACACAATCTCAAGGTCGGACCGGGGAACTCCCAGGATTTTGGAGAGAAACCGCAGCGCGGCCTGGTTGGCCTTGCCATCCACCGGCGGGGCGGTCAGTTTGACCTTGAGGGCTTTGGCATGAACTCCGGCCACGGCATTTTTAGATGATCGCGGCGCCACCAGCAGGCTCAGCCGGAGGGTAGTGGCCGTCTCTTCCATCTCAAGCATGATAAATTCCAGACTGGTCGTCAGTCCGCCAAGGCCTCGGAAATCAGCCTTTTCAGGGTCTGATACTCGGTGGCCACGGGAAACCGAGGATATTCAGAGATCACCTTTTCCGGCGGCCGGAAGAGAATGCCGTTGTCCGCCTGTTGCAGCATGGTTAAATCGTTATAGGAATCCCCCATGGCTGTTACCCGGTAATTCAGCCCCTGCAGAGCCTCCACCACGTGGCGCTTGCCATCCTGCTGCCGCAGGGTATAATCGGCCACGGCGCCGCTGTCGTCGATGACCAGGGTGTTGCAGAAAAGAGTGGGCATCTTCAGTTTTTCCATGAGGGGGCCGGCAAACTGGATAAAGGTATCCGAAACGATGATGACCTGGGTCTGGTGACGCATCCAGTCCAGCATTTCCACCGCCCCGTCCAGGGGATCGATGGTGGCGATGACGTCGGTAATGTCTTTTAACTTCAGACCGTGCTCGGCCAGGAGGGCCAGTCTTTTTTTCATAAGCAGGTCGTAATCGGAAATATCCCGGGTAGTTAATTTGAGCTCTTCAATCCCGGTTTTCTGCGCCACGTTGATCCATACTTCCGGCACAAAAACCCCTTCCAGGTCGCTGCAGACGATATGCATCATCAGTTAATCTTCCTATGTATTGGTAAAAATTCTCGATGCTGCTAATGATCGTTCTTATCTTCAATCCGAATCAGCATGGGCGCCTCGGTGACGATGTCCAGGGAGGAGATCTCCGCCAGGGCGGCCTTGACATCCGCTTCGCGGGCGCCGTAACTCAACATGACCAGAGGCACCTGGCCGCCTTCATCCCGGCCTTTCTGATGGACCGACTTGATGCTGATATCGTGACTGCCGAGGATGCCGGCAATTTTTGACAGGACACCGGGCCGATCAGTGGCGGTAAACCGGAAGTAATACCGGCTTTGCAAATCATCCATGGGCAACACCGGAATCCGGCTGATGTCCCGGGAGCGATAGGACAGGGCGGGCACCCGACCCCGGGCCTGGCAGGCAATATTTCGGGCCAGGTCGACGATGTCGCTGACCACGGCACTGGCCGTGGGCATCATTCCGGCGCCGTGACCATACAAGAGCACGTCTTCCACGCAATCCCCGGAAACCATGACCGCGTTCAGAGAGCCGGCCACGCTGGACAGGGGATTGTCCCGGGGGATCATGGTGGGATGGATCCGGGCTTCCACCGCCCCGTCGGCCTGCTTGCTGATGGCCAGCAGCTTGACGGTATAGCCAAAGGCTTCCGCGAAATCAATGTCCAGGGGAGTGATTCCCCGGATACCTTCAATATAAATATCATCCAGGTTGACGTTCATGCCGTAAGCGAGGGCGTTGACAATGGCCAGCTTATGGGCCGTGTCAAAACCGTCCACGTCCAGGGTGGGATCGGCCTCGGCAAAACCTTTTTCCTGGGCCTGGCGCAGGGCAACCTCAAAGGTGCAGTGTTCGGCGGCTATTTTGGTCAGAATATAATTGCAGGTACCGTTCAAAATGCCCCGGATGGACTCGATCCGGTTGGCCACCAGTGATTCCCGGATGGTTTTGATGATGGGCATGCAGCCGCCGACACTGGCCTCGTAGGCCACGTCAACCCCTTTTTCCTCGGCCCGGGGAAAGATTTCCGGGGCGCAGGCCGACAGCAGAGCCTTGTTGGCGGTGACCACGCTTTTGCCCTGATCAATGGCGCGCAGCATCAGGGTTTTGGCCACGGACTGGCCGCCGATCAGCTCCACGATAATGTCAATTTCCGGATCATCCACCACGGCCTCGGCGTCGGCGGTCATGACGCCCGGAGCCAGGTCCAGACCGCGGTCGCGGTCCGTGTCGATATCGGCGATATGCTTTAAAACCAGGGAAAGACCACTCCTTGATTCCATCAACCGCTGTTTTTCCAGCAGGGTCCGGGCCACGCCGGTGCCCACCGTGCCGCAGCCCAGTATGCCTATCTTAATCGTTTCCATAAATCCGCCGCCTTATCAATCAAATCTTCAGGCTCTTACAATATTTTTTTGATTCCCCGCACCGCCTGATTAATGCGCATCTCGTTTTCGATCAGAGCGAACCGCACGTAGCCGTCGCCGTATTCACCGAAGCCCAGTCCCGGCGAAACCGCCACCTGGGCCTCGTGGATCATCATCTTGGAAAACTCCACCGAACCCAGGTGGCTGTATTTCTCCGGTATCTTGGCCCAGACGAACATGGTCGCCTTGGGAGGCTCAATCGGCCAGCCCACCCGGTTGAGCCCGCTGATGAGGGTGTCGCGGCGGGACCGATAGGTCTGGCAGACCTCGGCAACACAATCCTGGGGACCGTTTAAGGCAATGATGGAAGCTATCTGAATGGGCTGAAACATGCCGTAATCCAGGTAGCTCTTGATCCGGCGCAGGGCCGCCACTATATCCCGGTTGCCCACGCAAAAGCCCACCCGCCAGCCGGGCATGCTGTAGCTTTTAGACAGAGAGTAGAACTCCACCCCCACGTCCCGGGCCCCTTCCACCTGGAGAAAGCTGGGAGCTTCATAACCGTCAAAAACCAGGTCAGCGTAGGCGAAGTCATGAATAACCATGACGTCATACTTCTTGGCATAGGCCACGATCTCCTTGAAAAAATCGATCGTGACCACTTCCGTGGTGGGGTTGTGGGGATAGGAAATCACCAGCACCTTGGGTTTGGGCCAGCTCTGCCGGGTGCCGTCAATAAGATTTTTTAAGAAATCCTCGCCCGGCCCGACCGGAATGCCGCGCACGCTGCCGCCCGCGATAATAGTGGCGTAGGGATGAATGGGATAGGTCGGGCTGGGAGTGAAGACCAGGTCGCCGGGCCGGATGGTGACCAGGATAAGATGGGAAAACCCCTCCTTGACGCCGATGGTGGCGATAGCCTCCTCTTCGTGATCAATGGTGACGTCATAGCGGCGCTGGTACCAGTCCGCGATGGCCAGCCGCAGCTTACGAATGCCCATGGAAGCCGAATAACGATGGTTATGGGGTTTCCGGGAAGCTTCCACCAGCTTTTCAATGACATGTTCCGGGGCGGGAATGTCGGGATTGCCCATGCCCAGGTCGATAATGTCCTTGCCGGCCCTTCTCTCGGCCATCTTTATCTCGTTGACCGTCGCGAACACGTAAGGCGGCAGGCGGTCAAGCCTTCCAAATTTGTTCATCATTCTGCTTATCCTGTCTTTGTTTTTGCTGCCGGGTTGGAGAGATCACGCCACCGCGCCGGCATGCCCGAAAAAAATGAGTCCGGGGGGCATGCGGCAGAATCATCCCTGAATCTTGCGACTTGATCATCCGAACGAACAGAACAGTTCAAATCTATCTTAGATACTACAACAAATATTGTCCTGTCAAAATGTATTTTTTACCGCTGAAAATACGCCCCCAAACAAACCGGTCAGGTCAGCCCGAATATTTCTCGACATTTTACGATATTTCACGAGTCGGTTGACTTCATGGCCGGGTGACGTTATCATGAATGCCGATTGACTGGTTACTCCCAGCCCGGCTCCGGCCGCTCCGACAGCCGGAACAGCAACCACCAGAATATTAATAATCCAGAATATTAACAACATTAACATTCAGAAAATTGAAGATTTTGAAAATGGAGCAGACACTGGCGC